>JALYYN010000058.1 GCA_030946525.1 Actinomycetota bacterium
GCCTCAGACGTGTAACTAAGGACCTCTGCGACGTCCTCCAACCGGGCGGGGCTCCTAGGTGGCTGGTGTCTTTCTCCGGTATGAGGGTCTGAAGGCTCGCGATTTCGGCCGAGACCGGTCAGAATTGCAGGCGTGAGACTCTTTATCGGTGACCGGCGGTGACGGTGGGGTCGGCGCCCCGCCAGGCAGACCTGCTGGTGGGCTCGGCGGTGGTCTGCGACGGCCGGGTGGCGGAGAACTCCATCTGGGCCGTTCTGCACCGTGAGTGCCATCGGCTGTTCCCCGACGAGATGTTCACCGACCTGTTCAGTGAGCGAGGACGCCACAGCGTCCCGCCCTCCATCGTGGCCGTGGTCATGGTGCTGCAGCGCCTGTTCGGCCTGAGCGACCGTGAAGCGGTCTCGGCTTTCGAGTTCGACGCCCGCTGGAAGTTCGCGGCGGGAGGGCTGGACCTCAACTACGGCAGCTTCTCCCACACGGTGCTGGTGGACATGCGAGCCCGCCTCGACGCCTCGGACCGCCCCAAGCGCATCTTCGAAGTCACCCTGGAAGCGGCCGGCGCCGCCGGGCTGGTGGGGGCCCGCCGGGTGCTGGACTCCACACCGCTCTATGACGCAGTCGCCACCATGGACACCATCACCCTCATCCGCTCCGCCATCCGGGGGCTGCTGAAGGTTTCCGACGAGACCACCGAGGCCGAGCTCCGATCGGTGATGACGAGCGGGGACGACTACGCTACCGCCTCCAAACCCCACATCGACTGGGACGACACCGAGGCCCGAGCGGCTCTCATCGACTCCCGCTCCGCCGACGGCTACGCCTGCCTGATGCACCTCGATGGCCAGACCCTCGACGCCGAGGTGACCGATGCCGCAGTGCTGCTGGCCACCGTGATGGGCCAGGACCTCGACGAAGCAGACGGGAAGTTCTTCATCGCCCGAAAAGTGGCGAAGGACCGGGTGATCTCCACGGGGTCCACGGTGGAGATGGTGCGGTCAGGCGCCACCCGGTGGGCGATGCGGAACACCCCATCGTCGCCACGATCGGTGTCCTGGCCGGCGACGAGGGCCAACAGCTCGGCCGCCTCGGCCGCCGGGCGGGACAGGATCTGGCCCTCCAACACGGCCAGGGCGGCCAGGGCGGCCAGGGCGGCCAGGGCATCTTTCACCAGGGCGTCGACGAGGGCCTCTTTGGCATCGGTGTCGTCCCAATCACACGGCGGCTTGCCCGAGGTTGCGTAGTCGTCGTCGCGCTTGAGGGCGGAGCGCACTGCGGCGGCAAGGTCACGGTGGTCCTGGTCGAGAGTCCGCAGCAGCTTGCGGATGGCCGAGCGCAGCTGGGTCACGGTGTCCTGGGTGGCGACGGAGTCATAGACCGGCGTGGAGTCCACCACCCGCACCCGTTTGCCCATCAGGCCGGAGTCGACCGCGGCGTCACGAGTGTCGGTGAACAGCCGGCGGGGCCGCGACGACGCCCGAAGCCGATTTCGCATCCCCACCAGCACCGTGGGGTGGAAGGCCTCGTACGCGGTGTGCACCCCCGCCGCGGCTTGCCAGGCCAGGTCGCGTTCCAGGCGATCACACGCCTCGCCGTCGGAAAGGCCCTCCTGGGCCTGGAGCACCATGACCGTGGCCAGGAGCCGGGACGGGACCGTCGGGCGAGCCCGGAGGGAGTCCTTGTAGCAGTCGGAAAAGTAGTCGTGCGGGAAGATCGTCTCGCCGTGGGTGGCCAGGAAGAGGTAGATCCCTCGCAGCCGATCCCCGAGAAGTGCCTTCGGGTTGTCGAATCGCTCCTGAGCGGAGCCGGTTCCCAGAGCCATGCCGAAGTGTTCAGCACCAGCCGTCCTCGGAGGTGGATCCCACCGACTACTTCAGACGCCTCCTAGACCGCTGCCGAGGCGCGCTAATCGAAAGCGGCGACGTCGGCGGACGAGAGCCGGCGCACCGCCCATGCCCACCAACGGGTGAGCGAGCACGGCGTCCGCCAGCACGGCAAGGCCCTCCAGAGCAGACCGAGCAGCACTTCCTCCACTGGTTCCACCGAGCGGTGGTCCTTCGTCAGCCGAGCCCGCTCGGGATCCGATGTGGCGTGGAACTCCTTTTGGCGCGCGGCCTCGGCGAACATCCGGCGAATCGGCCTGACCACCGTGCCTTGCCGTCAGGTGTTCCCCCTTCTGGACGGGATGGCCCGGTAGAGCCCAGCGCCCTACCGTCCCCGTCGACGAAGCCGGCGCCCGAGCCGGTAGGACAGCCGGCGCGGCCGCACGTCGGCATCAGCGACCGCGGGGGTGGGCGGATGCTCGTCGGGGTCGACGAGTTGCTGGACGGATTCGACGGTTCCGCGCAGCGACGACGTCAATCGCCGTGGTCCGACCACGAGGAAGACCACGACGGCAACGATGATCAGATGCCAGGGTCCGAACAGGCCATCAAACACGGCCGGGACGGCCTCGCATCATCTCTGTTCCCCTCCGGTGGCGACGACCGCCCTCAGCCACCGCGAGCCTCCAAGGCCTCGACACGCGCCGCCAGCTCGGCGATGACGAGCGCGAGCTCGGCCGTGACCTCGCCGACGATTGCGATGACAACCGCAGTGACCTCGGCCAACTCCTCCTCGGATACCTTGGCCGAGCGGCGCATGGCCTGATGGAGACGATCCTTGACGTGTTCCTGCTTCACAAACCCCCCCTGCTGAAGATGATGCCGAATTGTCGTGACCGATGTCCCGGCGTTCGGGCCGTACGTGGTCATGGGCGATGCTCCTTGAAGCCCTCCGGGAGGTGGACAGCGGCGTCCGGTCCCGTGGCCGGTGGCCCCGCGGCCAGCTCCGCCGAACCGCCTTCGGAGAGCTGGTGAAGGCCTTGCGGCAGCACCGGTTCACCGGCGTGCGGCGGCGGCGTGGCCGGCGCCGGTCGATGACCGCTGACGTCGGCATCGAGCCCGCCAGTGGGCTGGTCCGGCTCCCACGACGGCGGCTCTTGGGTGAACGAGGAAACCGTGCTCTGCAGTTCCGCTGAAATACGGGCGCTCCACTGTCTGGCCTCGCCGAGGAGCCGTCCCCCCCTGCGCATGGCCTCGGGCATCTTCTCCGGTCCGAGCACGATGAGGGCAACGACGAAGATCACCATGAGGTGCACGGGCGACAGGCCGGGGGGCACGCTGCCAGGATAGGGCGGCG
>JALYYN010000122.1 GCA_030946525.1 Actinomycetota bacterium
GCCCTCGGCGGCGGGACGGGCCCGGCGGGTGTCGGCCGGCACCGAGGGCGCGGCGGCGGCCCGGCCCCGTCGGTCGGCTCGATAGGCCAGTAGGGCGACGTAGAACAGGAAGGAGTCGTCCATGAACAGGTTGACGATCAGGAGGACCCGGAACGTGGGCAGGAGCCCGGCGAGCCCGCTGGCGATCATGGCGGTCAGCAGCCCACCGGCGATTCGGCGACGGCGCTGGACGGCCGGGGAGTGCCGGCGGTCAGGCATCGCCAGTCCCGCCCCCTGCCCCGCCGGCGGCGGCTCGACAGCCGGCGCCACCACCGGCACGGCGCGGCCGAAGCTGACCTCGAAGGCCTTCTTCCTGGCGCGGTGGGAGCGGAAGGCGGGCGGGACCAACACGGCCCCCCAGATCAGGGCCAGCAGCACGACGACGATCATCGCCCTACTGCGCCTCGCTGCGGACTGCGGCCCAGTCCCCCTCGACCTCGGGCATGCAATTCACACTAGAGCAATATGCGCGGCGGCTCCAGTGGTCGCGCAACTAGCGCAGGGTGACGACTACCGCTCCGGGGCGCAGGTGCAGTTGTCGGTGGCCATGTTGCAACCGTTGCACGCCACCCGACCCTCGTGGTTGTCGATGTGGACGCCCTTGCCACACAACGCGCACGTACCCTTGGCGATGATCTCGTTGATCTTGGTCGTCGTCATTCCTGGCTCCTTCTGTTCTGCACACCCGTAGGCAGACTCTACGCGATCGCAGGGGGCCCCGGCGAGGCCGGAGCGCTGGGAGGGGCGTACCCTGGAGCCATCACGGACGTTGGATTTGCGAGGCCGATCCGCAGTGGCAAACCCCTCAGGGAAAGGGCTCCCCGGCAGGACCTACCGGTGCCCGAGAAGCCCCGCTGCAAGGAGCGCCTCGAAGCCATGCTCGGCGAGGAGTGGGGATAGCGTCCGCCCAGGTCAGCGGGGTAGCGGCCTGCATCGATCCCGGACCTGAAGGGAAGTAGCGTTCGACCGTGTTCGTGCCCGATCGCAGCCGCCCTACCAGCGCCGTGGCGCGGGTCGCCGGGCGGGCCGGCCAACTGGTCGTGCGCTGGACGGTCACCGTCGCCGTGGCCGGGGGGTTCCTCGCCCTCCTCACCGCCCTGCTCGCCGGCCAGGCCCGGAACTTCGTCACCGCCGGCAAAGCCGGATCCGACGTGTCCAAGATCGAGCTGGCCCCCCTCGCCACCCGGTCGATCCTCTACGCGGCCGACGGCAGCGTCATCCAGTACCTCTACGGCGAGCAGGACCGCCTGCCGGTGTCCATTGACAAGGTGCCGCCCCAGGTGGTGAAAGCCGTGCTCGACGCAGAGGACGACCGCTTCTTCCAGCACGGGCCCATCGACCTGCGGGCAATGGCCCGGGCCATGGTCTCCAATGTCGAGGCCGGCCAGATCGCCGAGGGCGGGTCGACCATCACCCAGCAGCTGGTCAAGACCGCCCTGCTCACCCCGAAGAAGAACGTCAGCCGCAAGCTCCAGGAGGCCTCCCTGGCCATCCGGCTGGAGAAGCAGATGACCAAGACCCAGATCCTCGAGCGGTACCTGAACACCGTGTACTTCGGCAACGGGGCCTACGGCCTCGAGGCTGCGGCGGAGGTCTACTATCAGACCAACGTCGACAAGCTCACCCAGGGCCAGGGCGTGCTGCTGGCCGGCCTCATCCGTAACCCGGTCGGCGCCGACCCGTTCAACAACCCACAGGCGGCGCGTGACCGGCGCGACGCCATCATCGACCGGATGGTGGTCCTGGGCGACGTCACGCCCGACCAGGCCGTCGAGCTGAAGGCCGAGCCGCTTCCGACACCCCCGCCCGCCCCCGATACCGGCAGCAGCGACTACTTCACCCGCAAGGTCGTCGACGACCTCCTGAAGGATCCCAAGTACCTCGGGGGCACCGACGCCGACCGCAACTCGCTGGTCTTCAGGGGCGGCATCAGCATCCACACCACGCTCCTCCCCTCGGCCCAGGCCCAGGCCGAGGCGTCGATCACCGAGACCCTGCCCGAGGACCGCGGCCAGTTCGACGCCGCCCTCGTCTCCGTGGACCCTGCGACCGGCGCGGTCCGGGCCGCGGTGAGCGGGCTCGACTTCGCCAAGGACAAGATCAACCTGGTCACCGGCGCCGGTCGTCAGGTCGGCTCGGCGTTCAAGACCTTCACGCTCATGGCCGCCCTCGAGGCGGGCGACATCCCGGCCGACACCATCCTGGGCACCTCGCCGTGCAGCATCCCGAACCCGGGCGGCGAGGACGATCCCTGGAAGACCCAGAACAACGAGGGGGAGTCGGCGGGCCTGCTCAGCCTCACCGACGCCACGGCGGAGTCGGTGAACTGCGCCTACGCCCGGCTCATCAAGCTTCTCGGGCCGGACAAGGTGGTCGACGTGGCCAAGCGCATGGGCGTCGGCTTCAGCAGCCCCACGCCGCTCACGCCCAACCTCTCCCTCACCCTCGGCACCTCCGACGTCACCCCGCTCGACATGGCCAGCGCCTACGCCACCCTCGCCGCCGACGGCGAGCACCACGAGCCCTACTTCATCGACCGCATCGAGGACCGCAACGGCAAGGTCATCTACAAGACCTCGGGCAAGGCCGATCGGGCCGTGTCGGTGCAGAACGCCCGCACCGTCGTCTCCGTCCTGCAGCAGGTCGTGCAACGGGGCACCGGTACCGCCGCCGCCGTCCCGGGGTGGACCGTCGCCGGCAAGACCGGGTCGACCGACAACAACACCGATGGCTGGTTCGTCGGGTTCACCCCGAAGCTGGCCACCGCGGTGTGGATGGGGGCGCCGGCCGGCAAGGTGCCCATGTACAACGTCGGCATCTTCCCCAAGGTGTTCGGCGGCACCTATCCGGCCATGATCTTCAGCGACTTCATGACGAAGGCCCTCGACGGCCAGACCCCGGTCGTCTTCACCGCCCCCGACCGGGTGCCGAACCAACGGGCGCCCAAGACGTTGGTCCTGCCCAACGAGCCGGCCTTCGGCTTCGTCGACCGGGGAAGCACGGCGACGGTCCCGTCCAGGGACCCCACGTCGTCCCCCACGCCGACCACGCCGCCGGCCTCCACGCCGCAGCCGACGACGGTCACCAAGCCGCCGGCGACCATTCCCGACATACCGGTGATCACCAGGCCGACCATCCCCGACATCACCATCCCGGACATCACCGTCCCCGCGCCACAGGGCACCACGCCCACCACCCGCCGTCCACGCGGGGTCACCTGAGCGCCTACCACGACCTGTTGCAGGTCCAGGAGCACGACACTGCGGCCGACCAGCTGCGGCATCGACGCCAGACCCTCCCGGAGCTGGCCCAGCTCGTCGCGGTCGAGGACGAGCTGGTCGAGTTGGAGGTCGCCGTCACCGAGGTGACCGCCGCCGCCGCGGAGGCGGCCAAGGCCCAGCGCCGGCTGGAGGGTGAGCTGGCACTGGTGGAGTCGAAGGTGGCAGAGCTGGAGGCCCGCCTCTACTCCGGCGTCGTCACCGTGCCCCGGGAGCTGCAGGCCATGCAGGCCGAGGGCGAGGCCCTGCGTGCCCGGCGGGGCGGCCTGGAGGACGAGGTCATCGAGGCCATGGAGCGCCGGGAGCCGCTCGACGAGCGGATCGTGGCCCTCCAGCACCGCCGGACCGAGCTCGATGGGGACGGCGCCCGGCTGCGCGCCGCAATCGCCGAAGGGCAGGCTCAGGTCGACCGGGATCTGGCTGCCCGGCTCGACGCCAGGGCCACGGCGGCGGCGGGCATCCCGGCCGACCTCGCCACCCTCTACGAGCAGCTTCGGGCCCGGCTCGGCGGCGTGGCCGCCGCGCCCCTCGTCAACGGTCGATGCGGCGGCTGCCACCTGGCGCTGCCCGCGACCGAGGTCGCCCGCCTGCGCAAGGAGC
Organism: Actinomycetota bacterium; assembly: GCA_030946525.1. GTDB lineage: Bacteria > Actinomycetota > Acidimicrobiia > Acidimicrobiales > AC-14 > CADCTB01. The sequence goes on from JALYYN010000122.1 coordinate 3,918, forward strand.
CGCCGGAGACCCTGATCCGTTGTGAGCAGTGCGAGCGCATCCTCGTGCGTCCCTGACGCACCGGCCCGCCGCCCGCATCTCGTGATCTTCTGGCCCGCGGGCGTGGCCCTGGGCCTGGTGTGGCTGGTCTTCCGTGACCCCGCGTTCGACTACCGGCTCGTCGTCGTGGGCGCCCTGCTGCCGGATCTGCTCGACGCGCCCTTCGGCGGCGCCCGCCTGGCCCATACCCTGCTGGCCGCGGTGGCCACCCTGGTCGTGGTGATGCTCGCCACCCGCGGCCACCGCCGGCTGCGCCGCAGCCTGCTCGCCATACCCATCGGCCTGTTCGCCCATCTGGTGGCCGACGGCATGTGGACGCGCACGCACGCCTTCTGGTGGCCGTTCTTCGGCCGCTCCCTGACCGGGCGGCTACCCGCCGTCGACCATGGCCCGGCCATCCTCGTTCTGGAGGAACTGGCCGGCCTGATGGTCGTCGTCTGGTGCTGGCAACGCTTCCGCCTCACCGACGGCGCCGTCCGCCGCACCTTCCTGCGCACCGGCCACCTGCCCCGGGACCTCCTGGACTGACAGCTCCCCGCACGCCGGGGCTAGGCCCCGGACTTGGCTTGGAACATGTGGTACAGCAGGATGAGCTGGGCGATGGCGAGGGGCTCGCTGCGGACGCCGGCGTCGATGGTGCCGAGGGACTCAGGCACCGACTCGTCGACCTGCAGCTCCTTCCAGATGGCCTGCTCCACCTCCTTGGTGATGTCGCGCGGGGCGTAGGAGTGGATGTGCAGGGCGTCGACCGGCTTGCTGTCCTCATCGCGCTGCAGCTTGAGGTGCATGGCCTCGTGGTGGTCGTCAGTGAGGATGTTGGCCAGGTCGGGGTGGGAAATCGTCGGGCGCAGGAGCAGAGTGGCCGACAGGGGCTCGTTCTCGTCGCGACCCTCGATGCGGTCGAAGCGGATGACGATGTCGGCCTGGGACCGCTGGGGCCGGATGAACTGGGCCGACTCGGGCTCGCGCTTCTCGAGGTCGGCGAGGACCGCCTCCTCGGTGTAGCCGCGCTTGGACGTGTCCCGCCTGATCTTCCAGTCGTACCGGACGGGCTCGGGAGGGTCGAGGTAGACGGTGGCGTCGAAGCAGGCCCGGGTGAGCTTGGAGTAGAGGGGAAGCAGCCCCTCGATGATCACGTACTCCCGCGGCTCGACCAGCACCGGCCGGCCCAGGGTGCCGTCGTGGTGGTTGTAGACCGGCTTCAGGATCGGGTGCCCCGTAGCCAGGAGCTGGAGGTGCTGCTCCATGATGTCCATGTAGTTGCAGTCGGGGTGCAGGGGCGTGAACGGGAGCTTCTTGCGCTCGATGCGGTCGTAGCGGTGGTAGTCGTCCACGCAGATCGACGTGATCCTGTCGGCCCCGAGCGCGTCGACCAGGCCCTTGGTGATCGTGGTCTTGCCCGCGGCGCTGTCGCCGGCGATGGCCAGCATGATGGGACGGCCGGGGCCGTTCCCGTTGCTGCGCCAGGACCGCTGGATGTTGACCTGCTTGTCAGGCATCAGTGGCTCTCCTGTCGTCTCAGAAGCTCAGGCCGCCAGGGCTTCTTCAGCCAGGCGTCGCAGGGTGGACACGGCGTCGGTGAGCCCGCCGGCGTGCTTGTAGAGAGCGCTGCCGGCCACCAGGACCCTGGCGCCGGCCGCCGCCGCGCCGGCGATGGTGTCGGGGGAGATGCCGCCGTCGACCTCGAGCTCGATGTTGTACCCGCTCTCTCCGATGAGCCTGGCCGCCTCGGCGATCTTCGGCTCCATCGTCTTGATGTACGCCTGGCCGCCGAAGCCGGGGTTCACGGTCATGACCAGCAGCAGGTCGACCTTGTCCAGGACGTAGCGGACCACGTCGAGGGGCGTGCTCGGGTTGAGGGCCACACCCGCCTTGCCACCGGCCTCACGGATCGAGGACAAGGTCTTGTGCAGGTGGGTGCAGGCCTCGGCGTGGACGATGACCAGCTCGCAGCCCGCCTCCACGTACTGGGCCATCATCAGGTCCGGGTTCACGACCATGAGGTGGGCCTCGAAGGGCACCTCGACGTGGCGGCGGCAGGCGGCGATGACGTCGGGCCCGAAGGTGAGGTTGGGCACGAAGACCCCGTCCATGACGTCCCACTGGATGCGGTCGACGCCCGCCGCCTCCAGGGCGACGACCTCCTCGCCCAGCTTGGAGTAGTCCGCGGGCAGCACCGACGGCACGATCTGCACCGGGCTCGCCGGCGGCCGGATGTTGGTGACTGTCGCGTGCTCGGACATCGTCCTCGTTTCGGGACGTCGCAGCCTGCTTCTGGGCGTGGACGGCCAAGGGGGTGGGTTGATCGAGCCTACGGGAATGGGCTGGGCCGCGCTTCCCCCCTAAGGTGGATTGCATGGGGGAGAACCTGTCGATCGTCCCGACCGTCGAATCGTCGCGCCCTCCGGTCCGCCTGCTGCTGGTCGACGACCACCAGGTGGTGCTGGAAGGCCTGGCGGCCATGCTCGCGTCCCAGGCCTCGCGGGTGGTGATCCAGAACGCCACCACCGACGCCGACGAGGCCCTGCGCCTGGCCGGCCAGCGCCAGCCCGACGTCGTGCTGCTCGATGTCCGGCTCAAGGGAGCCAGCGGCCTCGACCTCTGCCAGGAGCTGGTCCGGCGCCATCCCGGCATCAAGGTGGTGTTCTTCACCGTCTACGACGACGAGCAGTACCTGTTCCAGGCCCTGCGGGTCGGGGCGGCGGGCTTCCTGCTCAAGACGACCACCGGGCCCGAACTGGCCGACCACCTCGACCGGGTGATGGACGGCGAGGTCGTCGTCGACCCCTCCCTCGCCGGACGGGTGGCCATGACCGCCGCCCGCCTCCAGAGCGGGGAGTTCTGGCCCGGCGCCCGCCTCGGGTTGACCCAGCGGGAGAGCGAGGTGCTCGGACTCATGGTCCGGGGCCTGTCGAACCGGGCCATCGCCCTGCGCCTGTCCATCGGCGAGGACACGGTCAAGAGCCACGCCCGCGGCGTCTACCGCAAGCTCGACGTCGCCGAGCGCTCCCAGGCCGTCGCCGTCGCCCTGCGTGAGGGGATCTTCCACTGAGCGATCAAGGCGACACCGCCGAAGTCTCCAACGACGCCCGCACCACCCGGCTGCTCGAGGACATCATCGAGATCACCTCGGCCGACCACGACGTGCAGGAGGTCGCCCAGCGAGTGGCCGGCCTGATGACGGCGGCGACGTCGTCCGACGTGTGCTTCGTCCACCTGGTCGACGAGGAGCTCCGCCGGGTCGTGCTGGCCGGGGCCACCCCGCCGTTCGACAAGCAGGTCGGCAGCATCCAGCTGGCCTTCGGCGAGGGCATCGCCGGGTGGGTGGCCAAGAACGCCAAGCCGGCAGTGGTGCCCGACAAGTGGAAGGACAACCGTTACCGGTACATCCCCGAGCTGCGGGGTCAGGACTACGCCTCGATGGTGTCGGTGCCCATGTTGGTGCGGGGCCGGGTCGTCGGGGTCCTCAACGTCCACTCCACCCGTGTCCGGGACTACGACGACGACGACCTGGCCCTCATGACCCAGGTCGCCAACCTCATGGCCCGGGCCATCGAGAACGCCCGCCTCCACCAGCGCCTGGCCGAGCGGGAGGAGATGCTCGAGCGCTTCGCCACCCGCACCATCGAGGCCCAGGAGATGGAGAGGCGCCGCCTGGCCGGTGAGATCCACGACGGGATCAGCCAGCAGCTGGTCAGCCTCTGGTACCACCTCCTGGCCGCCGAGGATTCCATCGGGCAGCCCGATGCCGTTCGGGGTGAGCTGGCCACGGCCAAGGCGCTCGCCACCACCGCGCTGGCCGAGGCCCGCGCCGCCATCACCGGCCTACGGCCGTTCGTGCTCGACGACCTCGGCCTCGGGCCGGGGCTGGAGAGCCTGGCCCGGTCCGTCGGCGGCGTCGCCGTCGAGGTCGACGTCGAGCCGATCGACCTGCCGACCCACGTGGAGGCCGCGCTCTACCGCATCGCCCAGGAGGCGCTGCAGAACGTCGTCAAGCACGCCGAGGCCACCTCGGTGTTCGTGCACCTGGCCAGGACTCCCACCGGCGTCCGCCTCGTCGTCTCCGACGACGGCCGCGGCTTCGACGAGGAGGCGGTGACCACCGACGCCGAGGACCGCCACTGCTACGGCCTGGTCGGCATCCGCGAGCGGGCCGAGCTGATCGGCGCCAACCTCAAC
>JALYYN010000128.1 GCA_030946525.1 Actinomycetota bacterium
GGATACCAGCGCCCACGTGGCCGAGTGCCGGAGCCGCTCGATCTCATCGTTGATCGAGCTGTCCTTCTCGATGTACGTATCGGACGACGGGATGTACGCCTCGGGTTGGTAGTAGTCGTAGTACGAGACGAAGTACTCGACCCGGTTGTTCGGGAAGAACTCCCGGTACTCATTGGCCAGCTGGGCGGCCAGCGACTTGTTGGGGGCGATGATCAGCGTCGGCTTCTGGACCGCCTCGATGGTCCACGCCACCGTGGCGCTCTTGCCGCTCCCGGTGATCCCCAGGAGGGTCTGGAAGCGGTCGCCCCGGTCGACGCCTCGTGCCAGCCCCTCGATGGCCTTGGGCTGGTCACCGGCCGGCTGGAAGTCGCTGACAACCTGGAACGGAGGCATTGGAACCAGGCTACGGGCACCCTGCGACATCCTGCGCACGATCCCGCCGTGACCTGCTCCCCCTCCATACGCAACTGGTGACAGATCTCCACGTCATGGCGTGTCATCACGTCACCAGTGGAGCGCGAGCAACCGCCCGGATTAGCGTGACAAGCAATGAAAGGGAGCGAAGTGGCGTTGGCCGAGCGCCAGCACGGGCTGGTCACCGTCGGCCAGACGATCGACCTCGGCCTGCCCAGGTCGGCGATCCTGCACCGGGTGCGATCCGGCCGCTGGGAGCCCGTCGGCGGTGGTGTGTACCGCCTGGCCGGCGCGGAGCGGACGTGGGCGCAGCGACTACACGGGCTGGTCCTGGCGTCGGGGCCGGTAGCGGCGGCGTCCCATCGCTCAGCCGCCGCCCTCCTCGGCATCCCCGGCTTCGACCGGGCCGGGCTCGCCGAAGTCGTCACCCCCCGTCCCCGCCGGCCCCGCCACCCGGAGTGCAGAGTCCATCGCTGGAGGATCCTTCCCGAGGACCACCTGACCGTCGTCGAGGGCATCCCGACGACACGCGTGGCGCGGACGTTGGTCGACCTGGCCGGCACACTCCACCCGGCTCGTACGGAACGGGCCGTCGACAACTGCCTGGCGGCCCGGACCGTGACCCTTGGCACGCTCCGCGCCGCCTTCATCGACCTGGCCAGGCCCGGCCGTAAGGGCATCGCCCTGATGCGCCGACTTCTGGATGAACGGAATGACGGCTACGTGCCGCCCGCCAGCGAGCTGGAGGCGTGCTTCGTCGCCACCCTCCGCAGTCACGGGCTGCCCGAACCTGCCCGCCAGGTCGACGTCGGCGACGAGCTCGGATGGGTGGGCCGGGTCGACTTCGCCTACTCCGGCGCCCGGACGGTCATCGAGCTCGACAGCAGGCGCCACCACTCCTCGAAGCTCGACGTGGAGGCGGACGAGGCCCGAGATCGCCGGCTGCGGACCGCAGGCTGGCGCGTCGAGCGCGTCGGGTGGGGCGACCTCATCGCCATCGAGCCCGTCGTCAGCCTCATCCGAAGCATCCTCGGCGACGCTCTGGTGACGATCTGACACGCCAGGGCGTGTAAAACCGTCACCAGTTGATCGAGAGGGTCAGCAGGCCGTGGCCCGGCCGAACGCATCGCACACCTCCGCCATCCTTCGCCCGTCGAGGCGGGTGATGAGGACCGTGCACAGCTCGGGGCGCACGAGCGTGACGTTGTCGAGGCTCAGGACACACTCCGCGGGCATGCCGTCGTCCGGCCCGAGCAGCACTTCGGTCGGAATGCGCCGGACGGTACGGGTCGCCGGCACGGCCAGAAGCTGGTTCAGCACGGGAATGGCTTCGTCGCGGGTGAGAATCAGGAACGGCCGCCGGCCGGCGCGAGGGTCCTCATACCACCAGACCTCACCGCGGGCTACCACGGCTCCATGCCGGCGTTGCGCTCCTCGGCGTCGAGCCGGACCAGGACGTCGGCCGTGGCCCGATCGGTGAGATCCGAGACGTAGCCCCACTCGTCGGGCGTGGCGGGGGGTACGCGGGCGTAGCCCTCGGCGATCTGGCGGCCGATGGCCACCCGGCCGTGGGAGTCCAGATGCTCCTCGAGAACCGTCCGGATCAGCGCCGAACGGGACAGTCCTCGTCGGCGAGCCTCCTCGGAAAGGGCGCGGACGAGCTCATCGGTCAACTGCACCATGGTCTGGGTTCGGGCCATAGCCCTATCGTAGCCCTATGCCCCGCCCCCACCCCCTCCTTCCGGTGACGATCTGACACGCCGGAGCGTGTAAAACCGTCACCAGTTCGGAGGGGGTGGGGGCGCGAACGTGGGGATCCGGCGCCAGACCTCGTCAACCTGGCGATCAAGATCGCCGCGGGAGCCGGTGTTGTCGATGACGATGTCGGCGGCGGCCAGGCGGTCGTCACGGGAGAGCTGGGCGGCCATGCGGCGGCGGGCGTCGGCCTCGTCCATGCCCCTTCCCCCGACCAACCGGCGGAGGGCGACCTCCTCGGGGCAGTCCACCACGATCACCGCCGCGGCCCCGTAGGACCGTCCCGACTCGACCAGAAGGGGGATCTCCAGCACGACGACGCCGTCGCCGGCGCCGAGGGCGGCCAGGCGGTGATCGATCGCAGAACGGACCGCGGGGTGGACGATGGCGTTGAGGTCGGTGAGGGCGTTCGGGTCGGAGAACACCACGTCGGCCAGCGCCTGCCGGTCCAGCCCCCCGTCGGGCCCGACCACGCCGCCACCGAAACGGGCCACCACGGCGCCGAAGCCGGGCGTTCCCGGTGCCACCACCTCACGGGCGAGGCTGTCGGCGTCGATGACCGTCGCCCCCTTGGCCTCCAGCAGCGCGGCCACCGTGGACTTTCCCGAGCCGATGCCTCCGGTCAGGCCCACCACGAGCATGCTGGGTGCGGACCGTATCATCGGCGTATCCGACTCGATCCGCTCCTCTTCTCCGCCCGTGCCGACGACAGGCTGAAGGCCGCCCAGGCGCAGCACAAGAAGGCGCGAGCCGCCCTGGCCGAGCGGGTGCACGAGTGGCCGGACAATTCCCCCGGCTCGCTCAACGCCTGGCTGCTCCTCGTCACCACCAAGCCCCCGGTCTGGCGAGATCCCATGATGAGCTGGGTGGAGCGGCCTCTGACGCTGGGCGACACCAACGAGAACTTCTTCTACCCCGATCCCCTCGGCTTCTGGACCGAAATCCGGCGCTGGGCCATGGAGCTCTTCCGGCTCCGGTATCCGACCTGGGGGCTGGGCGAGGCGCTGGCCCTGACCAGCCTGCTCCATGTCGGCGACGATCCGGCTCGGCTGACCACGGCCGTGCAGCTCTTCGCCCCTCGGGTGATCCTGTTCCTGGACGAGCCGTCGTGGCAGGCGTCGGGCCTCGACGTCACGAAGACCGTGAGCCACCACATCAAGGATCCCCACCGGGCCGGACAGGTCTACGAGGGCTTCTGGGGAGAGCTCGCCGACGGAGTGGTCGTCGGCAAATCGCCCCAGCACCCGACCACTCACAACCTCTACCGGGCCGAGGACATGGTCGCCTACCTCAAGGCGGCGCCGCTCCCGTTCTGACCGGGAGCGGACCGGCATCCCCGTCGCTCACGTGGCGGTGAACTGGACGGCGTGGCGGCTCTGGAGGATCGGCCTGACCAGGCGCTCGATGACGTCGACATGGTGCGGCTCGGCGGCGTAACGCCGGTACGCCTCCACGTCGTCGACCTCGGCCACGATCGCGAACTCGTCGTTACCCGTCGTCAGCCCGACGTCCGGGCCGAAGCGATAGGCCCGGAGCTCCGGAATCAACGCCGGCAGTGCGGCCAGGCCGTCCACCAACGCGGCTCGCTCCGCGTCGGTGACGCCGGGCTTCCAGGTGAAGACTGCTACATGGATGAATCGTCCCATTGGCAGATACTGCCGAGGAACTGGGCCACCAGGTCGGGCCACCGCCGCACCCCGGCCAGATCGCGGGCCACGTGGAGCTCGCTCAGGACCATCAGCTCGGCCAGCGACTCGGCGGTGGCGACGGAATGGGCCGGGTCGCCGGTCCAGGCGAGAATGAGGGTCGGCACGACGATCGACCGCACCTCCTCCCGGCCGGGCAGGTCGGACGACGCCGCACCCCGGAGGATCGACGGAATGACCTTCTGGTCCATGCGACGGGCGTGGCGGAGCCAGATCTCCCGGGACTCCGGAAGCTCCTCGACCAGAATCTGAGGCTCACCCACCGACTGCAGAGCGTTGAGATAGGCGGGAACGCCTTGACGCTCGACCAGCCGGGCGGCGTGCTCGTACGCCTCGGCCTGGGCCGACCGGGCCTCCCATGCCGTCGGCGGCGTGATCAGGACCAGGCCCTGCACCCTTCTGGGCGCCCGGGCGGCGGCGTACATGGCCGTCGCCGCCCCCATCGAGGCGCCGCCGGCCACGAACGGCCCGGGACCGGGCGCCCGCAGCATGTCGTCAACCAGCGCCGACCAGCGGTACGCCCGGTCCTCGAACTGGACACACTCGCAGCCGCCGTGGCCCCGGGCGTCGTAGCGGACGACCCTGGCAACCGCATCAGCGCACGACCAGTCGAACAGGCCCAGGTCGTCCTCGTGGGCCATACAACTGTTCAGGGCGTGGGCCCAGACGAACGTGCAGCGGCTCACAGTTCCAGGTTCCTGTTTCAGCGGAGGATGTGTACCTCTTGTAGACCAGCCCGGGGCGCTGTGCAATAAGTGTTGGCGTCAGATAGATGCAGCGTTCTGCTACTGCACGAGGATCGGGCTTCCGCAGGTCACCTTGGTCACAGAGAGGTCAGCACCGCCGAGGGACAAGCCAAGCCCCTCGATGACCGGCTTGAGGATCTTCGTCTCAATATTGTCAGTGACCGGCGTCAGGAGGGCAAGAGTAGGTCCCAAGACGGGAAGAGTGCTCAAGAGACTCGACAGGCCGACCGCCGAAGAGGTCGTCGACCGGACGGCGGTGGGGAACGGCCCATTGAAGGTGAGGTACTGCGGGGCGCCGCTGCCAAGGTTGACCGGCCCGAGGGGCACACTCACGGCTGGCAGCAACGCGACCTTCACCGACGCTGCGGCGCTCTCCTGGACGGCCGCAGTGTCGGCACGAACGTCCACCTGGCTGGCGTTGACCGGATCGGCGCATCGAATGGCGGTCAGGCTGGCGACGGCTGGCGCCGCAGTCAGCTGCAGGGGGAGCACGACGTCGGCGAGACAGAGGATCCCCGGGCAGGCGCCGGCGGTGATCCTGGTGGTGAGCTCCAGTCGGACCTGTGCCGTCCGTGCCGCGGTGACGCATGTGCCGATGACCGGGGGCGTGCATTGCGCCGGGCCAAGGGCGGAGAGTTGCGGCGCCTCGATCAAATCCATCTTCAGCGTGGAGGACGCCAGGCCGGCGATGCCGAGCGTGAGATTGTCGACGGTCAGCAGGTGGACGCCGTTGGCCAGTTGCGCCTGTTGCGCCGACGCAGTGACGAGATTGAACACGTTGAGGTCGGCGGCGGCCGCGGCTGCGGCATCGCCGGAAGGCTGTTGGAACGAAAGGATCTGGCCGAGTGACACGTTGAGCCCGGGAGCGATGCTCGCCGCGAACCCGCCGAGCACGGTGGCCGCAGTTGCGGCCGCTGCATCCCCACCCGCGGCGCGGTTGTTCAGCGCCGTGACCGTCGCAAGTGCGAGCCGCCGAAGGTTCACCGAGGAGGTGAGCAACTGGTCCACCGTGCCCAGGCTCGAGTCGGCGGCGACGATCTGGCCGAGGCTCACGTTCGCCCCGGCGAGGCCCTTGTAGCTGACCAGGTCCAGCCCGAGGTCGGTGCCCAAATCGCTGGTGCGCAGTAGGCGTGAGGTGATCCGGTCGAGCACGGTCCCGTCAGAGGCGAGTGAGAGCGACGCAAGCTTTGACCCCACCGACACCTGGGCCTTGTCCTGCAACTGCGCCACGCCGCGGCGGGTCTTGGTCTGCCCGGTGCTGACGAACGGGAACAGCCGGTCATGGGCCGACGTGACGGCTACCCGAACAGCCGTCGCGCCCGCCAACAAGGCGGCGTTCGTCGTCCAGGGCCCTGCGACAGAGGGTGCCCAGTCGACCAGGAGCGAGCGGTCGGGCGAGCCCAGCGCGAAGGCGTTGCGCGTTGCGCTCGCCCTTGCGGCGGCCGTCGGGTCGGTGGGCAGCACCCGGACCGCATCCAGCGCGGCAAGGTCCGCCACCTTCTGATTGCGCCGAGCCATCTCCGCGATTGATCCCAAGTCCACCGCCAGCGAGGCGGCGATCAAGGCAACGACGACGCCCGCTGTGGCGACGAGAAGCACCGCTCCACGTTCGTCCCGGCGTCGGATGGCAGAACAGTTCACGACGGAGCCTCCTCCAGAGGGGTCTCATGTACTTGCACTCGCTGCTCGGCCTTGCGCGACAGGCTCGAACCAGGTCGTTCAGTGGACGAGAACGGGGTGCATGTAAGGAACGTTGCCGCCCGCCACTGTGTTGAACGACGTGGGCGAGCAGGTTTGCACCGGCGGCGCCCAGACGTCCGCGCCGGCCAAGGAGAGCCCGAGCGACCTCATGAGAGGGGTGAGCAGGGTGTTGATGACAGGTGTCGCAGCCGACGTGACCGCACTGACCACCGCAGTGGTCACGGAACTCTGCAGCCCTACGTTCACCAGGCCGAGCACCGTCACGTTGACGGACAGGTTGGAACCCCCGAGAACCGGAACGCTGAGAAGTTGGGTACCCGGTACGGGCTGGGAGGCCCCGCTCGACGTGTACGGAGGGGAGAAGCTGAGCATCTGACTCTGGCCGGCGACCGTAGTGCTCACGACCGATGTCGTATTGATGGTCACGTGCGTCAGCCCGGCGAGGTTGACGTCTGTGAGCGTCGCTACCCCCGGCGTGGGGGTCGCCGCCGCATTCGAGAGGTTTGGATCGGTGACTGTGCCGATGCTGGCGCTTCCGGCCTGCGTGACCCCCAGGATGTCGACCCTGGTGGGGACGGCTTGCCCCGCCGCGCATTGGAGAGTATCCAGCTTTGCCTGAGCCGAGCCGGCACTGATGTAGTAGGGGACGTCGACGTTGAAGATGCCGACGCCGAGCACGTTGACCTGCAGGGTGACCGTCACCATGAGCCTCACCTGGCTCGTGCTGGCGATGGTCTGGTAGGAGCCGCTGGCCTGCTTGTCGGGCCCGGACTTGGTCTGAGGTGCCTCGATCAAGCCGAGCTTCACCCTCGCCGAAACGAAGTTCGGGAGGAGAGTCTGGAGCAACGGTAGATCGTTCGAGGAGGCGAGCAGGTCGAATTGGGCGAAGTGGTCGTTGTCCGCCAGCACCAGCCCAGCTCGAACTATGTCCATGACATTGACGGTGGCGTCAGCAATGTCCTTCCCACTCCCGACATTCCCGGCAGCGTTCAACAGGTTCAAGAGGGAGAAATGGAGACCGGCCGCCGCGGTCACCTGCGTGGCGATCGTCGCCAGCTTGGCCGCAGCAACCGTGGACGACGAGTCCCCCTGCTGGTTCAACGCGGTCACGGTGGCGTCGAGGACCTGGCGGAAGCTGAAGGTGGCGCTCCCCAGCTGGTCCACTTGACCGAGGCCCACCCCGAGGGCAGTACGAAGCTTGCTGAACTGTACGTCCCCGTTAACCAGGCCCTGGTAGCCGATGGCGTCGAGGGTGTAGGTGCCGCCGACCACTTGGGTCAGCAGCCGGTTGAGGATCACCGAGTCGGAGGAGTTCAGGCTCGCGACCTTCGAGCCCACCCGCACCGTTCCGAGTGGCGCGTACGTCGTCCCCCCGCCCGGGATGGTCGTGGTGGTCGGCCCGACCACTGTCGTGGTGGGCCCTCCCGTCGTCGTCGTCACGCCCGACGGGGGCACCGTCGTAGGGGTTTTCACGCAGACTTCGGGTGCGAAACATCCGGTCCCATTCCCCGTGGTCGCGATGGCGGCACGCCGAACGACCTTCGATCCATCGACGAACTGGTACTTCACCACCGATTGAGCGCTGACTCGAACAGCATTGGCCGTCGACGACAGAGCGGCCGGCACGGGTAGAAACGTCCCAGTCGTAGCGAGGATGCCCGGTTCGACCGTAAGCACATCACTCACGTTGGTCGCCGGATCGAACTTGTTCCGGCTTGCGCTCTTGATTGCCCCCCCGGTCGGGTCACCGGGCAACAGGCGGACCGCGTCGAGGGCTGCCAGGTCTGCGACCTTTTGGTCGAGTCGGGCCTCGTGCGCCAGGAATCCGAGGTCCACAGCCAGTGCACCTGCGATGAGCGCAAGGACTGCGCCGAGCGTCGCGATGAGTATGACCGCACCCTTCTCGTCGCGATTGGACAGCCTCTGGATGATGCTCCCGCAACCGGCGGTCCTCATGAGATCTGGACCGTCGCCTGGCTGGTGAACGCGTTCGGCGTCACGAGCCCAAGACCAGGGGCCGGAGGAATGAGAGGACGGGAGCCGTAGGGGTAGATGATCTGAACCGTGATGCAGTTCTTCGCGGTGTCGTTGATGCACGGTGCGACGACGGGTGTCGGGCTGTCACTTGGCTGGTACTTGCTTCCGAGCCAGCTCAGGCGCTGCTGGACCGTGGCCTGCGCGGTAGCGACAGGATCTGTCGCGCCTACCGCAGCTCGAGCCGCCTCGGCGGCGGCGTTCGTCATGCTCTGCTTGAGCGCCAGCATCATGCCGAAGGAGACGAGTCCATAGAGCAGGAGCATGAGCGGCAGGATGACGAGCGCGAACTCGACCATGGCCGCGCCGGACTGGTCCCGCCGCCGCAGCGGGGTCCCTGCATGTCGTCGCATCACGCTGCACTCCATCTCGCGGTCGGCTGACTAGGTCAAGAGGCCTATCGGCCGGGAGGGGGGAGGGCTTGAGGGGCGGCATAGGTAATTCGACCTACAGGTGGGGTGGGAACCCGCCGAAAACGTCTCTGGGCGACCACCCGACGCGGGTGTCGGACCGAACCCACACCTCGAGAGACCGGAGACTTCCAGATGGGAAAGCGCTCGAACCTGATCGTGACCCTTGGCCTTGCCGTATTCATCGTCGGGGCCGCGGCCACCTTCCTCGTCGTTCGCAACAACGGCGGCAGCGACACCGCCACCGCGGGCCCGGGCCGGGTGACCGTGCTGGTGGCCGACAAGGCGATCCCCGCCGGCACCCAGGGCAGCACGGCCGTCAACCAGGGCTACGTGAAGTCCAAGGTCGTGGTGCAGAGCGCCATGCCCGCCAACGCCCTCACCGACGTGTCGCAGCTGGCGGGCAAGACCGTCACCCTCGGCGTGGCCGAGGGCCAGGTGCTGACCACCGACCAGTTCCAGACCGCGCAGACCCGCATCGGGACGCTCAAGATCCCCGACGGCATGACCGCCATCGCCGTCTCGATGGGCAACGTGCCGGGCGTGGCCGGCTTCGCCGGCGCCGGTGACCACATCGACGTCTACGGCCTGGTCAAGCCGGGCGACGACCCGAAGAGCCCCCAGGGCGCGTCCCACCTGATCCTGCAGAACACCGAGGTGCTGAACGTGAACGGCACGACGCTGGCCGCGGCCCAGGGCCAGCCCGGCGGTACCGGCCTGGTTTACCTCCTCGCCGTCACCACCCCCCAGGCTGAGCGGATCGCCTACATGACCACGTTCGAGCAGCTCTACTTCTCCCTCGTCTCAAAGGACGCCGGACCTGTTGGGCCGACCTCCGGGTCGAGCATCGCCGACGCCCTCAAGCAGTTCTGAGAGGAGACCGCAACCGTGCGCAATCCCAAAATCCTCGTCCTTGAAAAGGACGAGAGCCTCGTCGACCAGGTGCGGGGGGTGGCTTCCGAGCTGCGCCCCCGCCCCGAGGTCGTCGGCGTCGACCGGGCCACGGCGGTGGAAGAGGTCCTGAACAGCGACGGTCCCTTCGACGTCATGGTCGCCGGACCCACGATGAGCACCAAGAACGGGCTGTCAGCCCTCCAGGCGATCCACGACGAGACGCCGGCCACCAGCCTGATCCTCGCCTTCGCCAAGCGGCCCGACGCCACCTTGCGGGAGATCATCCGTACCGGAGCCATCGACCTTCTGCAGCTCCCGGTCGCCGACCGGGCCCTGCAGGACACCATCGAGCGGGCGGTGACCCACAGCCGGAGCCGTCGCACGGAGCCGGCGATGGCCGCCGACCCTGCGCACGCGTCCTCGCCCAAGGGAACGGTGTTCACCGTGTCCTCCGCAACGGGCGGCTGCGGGAAGACGTTCTACGCCACCAACCTGGCGTACTACCTCCACCAGCACACCGGGAAGCGGACCTGCATCGTCGACCTCGACCTGCAGTTCGGCGAGGTCTCCACCGCGCTGCGGCTGCGGCCCCGGTTCACCATCTCCGACGCCCTGTCCCGCGAGGACATCGACGACGTCGACCTGTCGGCCCACATCGACGAATACGTCGTCTCCCACGACTCCGGCGTGATGGTGCTCTCCGCCCCGAAGGATCCCTCCGAGGCCGACCGCATCCACCCGACCGACGTGACCAGGGTGATCGAGGCGGCCCGGGCCAAGTTCGACTACGTGGTCGTCGACACGCCGGCGGCGCTGACCGAGATCGTGCTCGCCGCCTTCGACCTGTCCAACCAGCTCTACGTCATGGCCACCCTCGACCTGCCGAGCGTGCGACACATGGGCGTGTTCCTGAACACCCTGGACAAACTGAAGATCCCGTCGGACAACGTCAAGCTCATCCTGAACAAGGCCGAGCGCGACGTGGGACTGGACATCGACCAGGTCACCCGCCTCTTCCCGCAGGGCTTCACCTCGGTGCTGCCCTACGCCAAGGAGGTCACCAAGTCGGTGAACGTAGGTACCCCGGTGCTGGCGTTCTCGCCCAACGCCGACGTCAGCCGCCGCATGGCGGCCGGCATGGCGCCCCTGCTGCCCGAGGGCAGCCCGGCCCGCGTCGCCGAAGCCGAGAGCAGCGGCAAGCGGCGGAGCCTGTTCGGCCGCATGTTCCGCCCCGGGCTCCGGCCCCAGGCGTCATAGGCCCCCGAGACTCGAGGAGATAGACGATGAAGCTCTCCGACAAGCTGGCCTCCCTGGAGGCCCAGGAGAAGCCCGAGGGCGGGCGAACGGGGTCTCCCGGGGCGGTGACCCGCCGACGGCCCCCGCCGACGGGCGCCGCGGCCGAGGCCCGGCGGACGACGTCGGCCGGCTGGCAGGCCTCGAAACGCAAGGTGCGCGAGCTGGTGCTGACCGAGGTGGCCCCCAAGGCGCGCGGCCTCTCCAGCGACGACCTGGCCCGGGAGGTGCGGGCCGCGCTGGACAGCATCATCCAGCGCGAGGACGTCAAGGTCTCCCCCCGGGAGCGGCGGGCGTTCGTCCAGGAGATGATCCAGGACACCCTGGGCTACGGACCGCTCGACCCCCTCCTCGCCGACCCGTCGGTGACAGAGATCATGTGCAACAGCTACGAGGACATCTGGATCGAGCGCGAGGGGAAGCTCCACCACACCGGAGCCGGCTTCACCGACGACCAGCAGTACCGGCACGTGATCGAGAAGATCGTGGCCGGTGTCGGGCGGCGCATCGACGAGTCCTCCCCCATGGTCGACGCCCGCCTCCCCGACGGCTCCCGGGTCAACGCCATCCTGCCGCCGCTGTCGATCCACGGACCCGTCCTCACCATCCGGAAGTTCGCCGCCGACCCCTTCACGGTCAAGGACCTGATCAACTTCGGGACATTCACCCTCGACCTCTCGGTCGTGATGGAGGCCTGCGTCCGCGGCAAGCTGAACATCCTTGTCTCCGGCGGCACCGGCACGGGCAAGACCACCAACCTCAACGTGCTCTCCTCCTTCATCCCTGAGGGCGAGCGCATCGTGACCATCGAGGACGCCGCCGAGCTCCAGCTCCAACAGTCCCACGTCATCAGCCTGGAGGCCCGGCCGCCCAACGCCGAGGGCGCCGGCGAGGTCCGCATCCGCGACCTGGTCCGCAACGCCCTCCGCATGCGCCCCGACCGCATCATCGTCGGTGAGGTCCGCGGCGGCGAGGCCCTCGACATGCTCTCGGCCATGAACACCGGCCATGAGGGGTCGATGACCACCGTCCACTGCAACGGCCCCCGGGACGCGCTCAGCCGCCTGGAGACCATGGTGCTGATGGCCGGTTACGACCTGCCGGTGAAGGCCATCCGGGAGCAGATCTGCTCGGCCCTGAACCTGATCATGCACCTGGACCGCATGCCCGACGGCCGTCGCATCGTGACCTCGGTCACCGAGCTGCAGGGCATGGAGGGCGACACGATCCTCCTGCAGGACATCTTCAAGTACCAGCAGTCGCCCCGGCTCGATGGTGCCGGTCGCTCGACCGGTGAGCTGGTGGCGAGCGGGCTGCGGCCGAAGTTCCTCGACAAGCTGGCCGAGGAGGGCATCGAGGTACCGGCCAAGGCGTTCCGCGCCTCGCCGACCGCGGTGCGCAGCCAGCCGACCGTGTCCCGCCTGCGGGGCAGCCGCATCCCGTCCGCATCGGAGCTCGCCACCGCGGAGCGCTCCCGATGAGCGAGCCGAAGGGGAGCCAACCAATGAACACAGTGCGCTGCCCACCAGGCCAGCCGCCGAAGGCGGTGGCCGAATGAGCGTCACGATCTTCGCCATGCTCGCAGTGGGAGCAGGACTGGCGCTGGTGGTCGCCGGGCTCCTGTGGCGGGTACGGGAGCGGGAGAGCGCCCTCGCCGAGATCCTCGACCTCCCCTTCGGCGAGCGCGACGTCCGCCCCGAGGCGCTGACCGAGAACTACAGCCCCCTGGTCGAGGGAACCATCGGCCTGGCCGGCAAGATGGTGACCCAGTTCGACGAGAAGGGCGCCATGCGGGCCGCGCTCGAGCGGGCCCGCATCCCGATGCGCCCCGGGGAGTACGTGCTCGTCTCCGGGGCCGGCGGGGTGGCCGTCTCGGCCGTGCTGCTGGGCCTCACCGGGACGTGGATCTTCGCCGCCCTCGGCCTCGCCGCCGGGCCGCTCGGGGGCACCCTGTACGTGCGCAGGCGGATCAGCAAGCGTCGCAAGGCCTTCGAGGCCGCCCTCCCCGATGCCCTCACCCTGATCGCGTCGTCGCTCTCGGCCGGCCACACCTTCCTGCGGGCCATCCAGATGATGTGTGAAGAGGCCGAGCCGCCGATGTCGGAGGAGTTCGCCCGGCTGGTGGCCGAGACCCGGCTGGGTGACCCGGTCGTGGACGCGCTGGCCCGCATGGCCAAGCGCCTCGAGATCAGGGACCTCGACTGGGTGGTGCAGGCCATCCGCATCCAGCAGACCGTCGGCGGCAAGCTGGCCGACCTCCTCCACATCCTGGCCGACTTCATCCGGGCCCGGGAAGAGGTCCGCCGGGACGTCGCCGTGCTCACCGCCGAGGGCCGGGTGTCGGCATGGGTGCTCACCGCCATGGCCCCGTTCATGCTCTTCGCCATCCAGATGATGAGCCCCAACTACATGAAGCCGATGTACCAGGGGTGGGGCCTCGTCGTCCTCGGGTTCACCGCGGCGCTGATGGCCACCGGCTCCCTCGTCATCTTCCGCATGACCAAGATCGAGGTCTGACATGCCTGCTCCCACCGTCTTGCTCGCAGGATCCATGGCTGCCGCCGGGGCGGCCCTGGCCGCCGTCGGCGTCGCCCGTTCCCGACAGCCCGCCTTCGACGTCGCCGAGTACTTCCAGGACCTGGACGAGGGTGGCGTCCCCGACGAGTTCGAGCGCCACCTGGCCCAGCCGTTCTGGGTTCGGGTGGTGCGGCCCTTCAGCGGCCGGGCCCTCAAGAGCGTCACCCGGCTCACGCCCCGGGACTACCTTGAGCGCACACATCGCAAGCTGCTCCTGGCCGGGCTCACGTCGTCGATGCGGGCCGAGGAGTTCGTCATCGCCCAGGCGGCCGCGACCGGACTTCTCACCGTTGCCTCCCTCGTCTACCTCGTCCTCGGTCATCCCGCACCTCGGATCGGCATCATGATGGTGATCCTCGGGCCGGTGATCGGGCTGTGCCTCCCCGCGTCCTGGCTCAGCCGCAAGGTGACGGAGCGGCAGGGCTCCATCCTGAAGGATCTCCCCGACACCCTCGACCTGCTGGCCATCTCGGTCGAGGCGGGCATGGGCTTCGAAGGGGCTCTTGACATCGTCTGCCAGCACTTCAGCTCGCCCCTCGCCGAGGAGTTCGCCCGCACGCTGCACGAGATGGAACTGGGCCTGCCCCGCCACGATGCCTTCTCGAACCTCAAGCGGCGCACGGACGTGCCCGAGCTCTCCAACTTCGTGCTCGCGCTCCTCCAGGCCGACGCCCTTGGCATCCCCATCGGGCGGGTGCTGAAGACCCAGGCCACGGAAATGCGGGCCAAGCGGCGCCAGTGGGCCCGTGAGAAGGCGGCGAAGCTGCCGGTGAAGATGCTCTTCCCCCTGATGCTCTTCATCTTCCCCGCCATCATGGTGGTCGTCCTCGGGCCGGCCGTCTCCGGTATCTCCCAGGCATTCAAGTAAGACCCGGCTCCCCGATGCCCCTGGCCCCTCTGGCGACCGGCGTCCGGTGGGCCGCGCTGGTCGTCGCGCTGGTGGTGGGCGCCACCCAAGGGCGCCATTCTGTGGCCATGGCGCTCGCCGCGCTCGTTGTCGGCGCCGTCGCCCTCTGGCAGACCCGGCGCTCCCATCAGCCCGACGACAGCCGGCCGGGTGTCACCGAGAGTCCGATCATCTCGGTCGTGGAGGTGGCCGTAGCCGCCACCGCGGTGGCGGCTACGGGATCGTGGGACTCGCCTTTCGTGTTCTGCCTGCTCGGCGCGGTCATGGCGGTGGGCTTCGTCCGCGGCTTCCAGCCGGCCCTCCGCCTGGCGATGGCGTCCGCCCTCGGCGTCAGCGCGTCCTACGCCATCCGTCTCGGCGGCGTGCCGAGCTACAGCGTGCGGACCGGCGGGAGGTGGGCGGTGGAGCTGGTACTCGTCGCCGTGCTGGCCGGCTACACGCGCCGGATCTTCGGTGAGGCCGAGGCACGCCACTCCGAGACGCTCGACCGCATGAGCCAGCTGAGCGAAGCCAATGAGCTGCTCGTCTCGCTGCACCGCGTCGCCCAGACCCTGCCTGCGTCGCTCGACCTGAAGCAGGTGCTGGCTTCCACCGTCACCCGCCTGCGAAGCCTCATCGAGTGCGACGTCGTGGGCATCCTCCTGTGCGACGACGCGACGACCGGATGGACGGTGGCCGCCAGCGAGGGCGCAGCCCTGCCCGCCACCCTCGCCGACGACCGGCTCCCGGAGCCGCTCCGGGCTGCCACCGCCAGCAGCGTCGCCTCCCTCGTGGTCAGCCTGAGCCCGGGAGAGGGACTCGGTCCTGACATCCTCGCCCGCTCGGGTCTCTACGCCCCGCTGCGGGCACGCGGCTCGCTGATCGGCCTCATCGCGCTCGAGCAGCACGAGCCCGGCTTCTATGCCCGTCGGGACCTCCGCCTGCTCGACGGCTTCATCGAGTCCGCCGCCCTGGCCATCGACAACGCCCGCTGGTTCAACCGCCTGCGGACGATCGGGGCGGACGAGGAACGGACCCGCATCGCCCGGGACATGCACGACAGCGTGGGCCAGTCGCTCGCCTACGTCGCCTTCAAGCTCGACCGCTTGACTTCCATGGCCGAGGGACAGCCTCTGGGCCAGGAGCTCGACATCCTCCGCACCGAGGTCCGGGGCGTGCTGACCGAGGTCCGCGACACGCTGTGCGACCTGCGAACCGACGTGACCGACCGCTGCGACCTGGTCGAGACGCTCCAGGCGTTCCTGGAACGGGTCGGCGACCGGGCCAGCTTCGAGGTCAGCTTCGTCCACGAGAGCTCCGGGCGCCTGCCGGTCGTCCAGGAGCGTGAGCTCTGGCGGATCGCGCACGAGGCCATCACAAACGTCGAGCGCCACGCCGGCGCCCGCCATCTCCGGGTCCGATGGGAGTGCGACGGCCGCCACGGGCGCCTGACCGTCGCCGACGACGGCCGTGGTTTCGCCTCTTCGCGAGCGGCGCAGGCCGACGCCTACGGACTTCGGGGCATGCGGGAACGCGCCGACGCCATCGGCGCTCGCCTGGAGATCGAGTCCGAGCCCTATGTGGGAACGATGATCGAGTGCCGGCTGCCGGGTGCCGATCCCCCCGCCCACGCCCGCACCAACGCCATGGAGGCTGCATGACCGCCACGAGACTGCTCCTGGTCGACGACCACAAGATGCTGCGCGACGGGCTGCGCCGCTCCATGGAGGAACACGGCTTCGACGTGGTCGGCGAGGCGGAGGATGGCCAGGAAGGCGTCCGCATGGCACTGGCCCTTCATCCCGACGTGATCCTCATGGACGTCACCATGCCGGTGCTGGACGGGGTGGAAGCCACCCGCCAGCTTCATCTCATCTCGCCCGCGTCCCAGGTCGTAATGCTGACCATGCACGCCGACGGCGAGGTCATGGCCCGCGCCATCCAGGCCGGCGCCATCGGGTACCTGGTCAAGGACTGCTCCACCGAGGACGTCGTCACCGCCGTGCGCCTCGCCGCGTCCGGCGAGAGCATCCTGTCCCCGGAGCTCGCCAGCTCCATGCTCTCCGAGGTGAAGAAGGAGTCGCGGCAGTCGGCGAACGGGGAGAGCCCGGTCATCAGCGGCCGGGAGGAGGAGGTCCTTCAGCTCATCGCCGACGGGATGTCGCTCCCGGAAGTCTCAGCCGAGCTTTTCATCAGCGTCAAGACCGTCAAGAACCACCTGGCGTCCATCTACGCCAAGCTCGACGCCCGCGATCGGACCCAGGCCGTGCTCCGGGCCGTGCGCATGGGGATCATCCGCCTGAACTGACAGATCGCCTATAGGTCGAATTCCCCATCAAAGGCCCTCGGACCGGCGCCGATAGATCAAGGACAAGCGAAGCCCCGGGAGAGGGGCGAGACCGACACCCGAGGAGAAGCATCCGTGGACATGTTCAAGACCATCGCCCCGTACCTGCGTGCCCGCTTCGGCAATACCGAGCGTGGTGCGGCCCTGGTGGAGTACGCCCTGCTCCTGGCGCTCATCGCCGTCGTCTGCATCGTCGCCCTGACCACGCTCGGCGGCAAGGCCAGCTCCAAGTTCGACACCATCGGCAACTCGCTGGGTTAGCCGGCACCATCTGACCTCCCCCCGGTCGAGCAGGAAGGAGCGGACTTCGGTCCGCTCCTTCTTCGCGTTCGGTTGGACGCCGTCGCTCGCCATGTCGATGACAGGAAATTGAGCCGAACGGCTCATCCAGCCGAACCCCACCTCGCCGATACATCAACTACAAGCGAAGCCCCGGGATGGGGCGATCCGAACCCGAGGAGAAACTGCTCATGGACCTGATGAAGACCATCGCCCCGTACCTGCGTGCCCGCTTCGGGAACACCGAGCGGGGAGCGGCCCTGGTCGAGTACGCCCTTCTCCTGGCGCTCATCGCCGTCGTCTGCATCGTGGCCCTGACCACCCTCGGCGGCAAGGCCAGCTCGAAGTTCAACACCATCGGCAACTCGCTGGGCTAGTCACGAGATCCGACCTTCCCCCCCCCAAGGTCGTCGATCCCCCAACCAGAAGGAGCGGGCCTCCAGGGTCCGCTCTTTCTGCGTTGCCCGAAATTTGCGTTCAAGTGCCGCTCTCCGTGGCCGATACAGAACTATCAGCAAGCCCCGGGAATGGGGCGACCAAGACCGGAGGCACTTCAATGGACATGCTCAAGACCATCACCCCGTACCTGCGTGCCCGCTTCGGCGACACCGAGCGGGGAGCGGCCCTGGTGGAGTACGCCCTTCTCCTGGCGCTCATCGCCGTGGTGTGCATCGTCGCCCTGACCACCCTGGGTGGCAAGGCCAGCTCGAAGTTCACCAACATCGCCAACTCGCTCTGACGTCGGGCTGCGCCGGCAGCCTCGATGTCTGACCCCGCCGGGTCCATCGCAGAGGGAGCGGACTTCGGTCCGCTCCCTCTTGCATTCCGGACCGGTGGCCCCGTGTCTCAAGTCCCTGGCCGAACGGGACGACAAAACGGAGGCCAGGGACGCAGAGCGAGGGGCGGGGGCAGCGACGATGTCGACGGTCCGGACAGCGATCACGCCGGCTCCATCGGAGACCGTGCTGCGAGCGCGTCTCGCCGGACTGGTGCTCGGCGTCGCCGCCTTGCTCGGCTACCTGCCGGGTCGGGGCCGATCACTCGACTTCGACAGTGCCGAGACCGTCGGCCTGTTCGTCCGTAAGGGCCCGCCGTGGGTGGTGTTCCGGGAACAGGCGGTGTTCAACAACCACCCGATGTTCTCCTTCCTCGAGCAGATGGTGCGGGTTCTGACGGGCCGCAGTGATGCTGCGACGATGCGGCTCCTCCCCATCGCCTGCGGCGCCCTTACCATCGGCGTGCTCACCTGGTTCACGACCCGGCGCCACGGGTTGCTCGCCGGTGTCGTCGCCGGTGCCGTCCTGGCCTGCAACCCGACCTTCACCTCGCTCTCCCGGTCGGTCCGTGGATACAGCCTGCTGACGCTGTGCGCCGTCGTCACCACCATCATCGTCGCCGAGGACGGACGGGAGCGGTCCCGGCTGTGGGGTGCGGTGTACGTCGCCGCCGCAGGCGTCGGGTTAGCGACCCACCTGTACATGGTGCCGGTGATCGTCGCTCAGGTAGGCGCCGTCCTGGCCCGGCGGCAGCTGGACGATCGGTGGCGGCGGCGGTTCCTCGGCGTCGTGCTGGTCGCAGCCTGCGCCTACGCAGGCATGGCCGCCACCATGGTCCAGGCCACGGCTGCGCACGCCCGGATCTTCAAGGTAGGCCTCCCGTGGCGGGTGGCGACCATGGCGACGGGCGGCGCCTGGGCGGCGCTGGCCCTGGGGCCACTGGTCGTCGTCGGGGCAGTCAGCCTGCTGCGCGGCAGTCCGGGGGCGAGAGGAGCGGCCATCGCATTGGCGACGGTTCTCTTCGGGCTCTGGGCGGTCATGCAGTCCTCGGCGATCGAGGAGCGTTTCTTCGTCTGGTTGGTACCCGGAGCGGCCTATCTGGCCGGTCGGGCTGTGGCGAAGTTCAGGGGCACCTCGGTGCTGGCGGCAGGTTCGGCGGTCATAGCGCTGACCACGCTCATGCCCCGCTACACGGACGATCCGACCGCCTATCGCCAGGCGGCAGCGGTCCTCCGGCAGATCCACGCCGAGGGCGGCGTCGGATGCGTGGTCGACGTTGGGGTGCCGCCCATGCAGGCATACCTCGACGAACCGGGCGATTTCCGGGCGGTTACCGATCCGTCCCAACTCGACGGTTGCGAGGTGGTCGTCGTCGCCGCCTGGTGGCCAGGGACGGCCCCATGGTTCGCACGTGACCGTCAGGTGATCGACGCGGCGGAAGGCCGCTTTCCCCATCGCCTGGTCCTGAGCGCCGGCGACCCCGCCCTCGTGCTCTCCAGAGGTCCGGTGGCCGCTCCGGCCGAATAGGCCGAATGGCCCATCCAGCCGAACCCCCCCTCGCCGATACATCAACTACAAGCGAAGCCCCGGGATGGGGCGATCCGAACCCGAGGAGAAACTGCTCATGGACCTGATGAAGACCATCGCCCCGTACCTGCGTGCCCGCTTCGGGGACACCGAGCGGGGAGCGGCCCTGGTCGAGTACGCCCTGCTCCTGGCGCTCATCGCCGTGGTGTGCATCGTCGCCCTGACCACCCTCGGCGGCAAGGCCAGCTCGAAGTTCAACACCATCGGCAACTCGCTGGGCTAGTCACGAGATCCGACCTTCCCCCCCCAAGGTCGTCGATCCCCAACCAGAAGGAGCGGGCCTCAGGGCCCGCTCCTTCTGCATGTCGGCTGAACGTCAGCAAGGAGCGGGCCTCAGGGTCCGCTCCTTCTGCATGTCGGATGAACGTCAGCAAGGAGCGGGCCCGAGGGTCCGCTCCTTCTGCATGCGGAACAGGTCAGCGCTGCAGGACGACGTAGTCCTTCTCACCGAAGGTCTCGCGCCAGCCACTGGCCAGGAGCACCTGGACCAGGGGCAGCTTGCGCTCCCAGAGGACGACGTCGATCTGCCGGTGCGCGATCACGTCCAGCGAGCCCGACCGGGCGGCCAGCAGGGTGTCGTAGTCCTTCGATACAGACAACGGGTACATGTCGAAGCGGTCGTCGACGAACACCCGGGCCTTGTCGCCGTAGCGCAGCGTGAGGTAGTTCCCGACGAAGTCCTCGTTGGCCAGGCGGTGGGGCTCGACCAGCAGGCCCTGGCTCTCCATCCACGTCACCGACTTCGTGGGATAGCCGATGGTGTCGATCGGCTTGGAGCTGAAGATGAGGGCGCTGAAGACCACGAAGGCGGCGGCGAGCGTGGCCAGGACGGCGCGGTTCATCCTCGGATTACCACCGGTGCGGCCGGGCACGTCGGGAGCCGGCTCGGACCGCCGCATGGAGCGCCCGAGGGCCGGGGCCAGGACGACGGCCAGGGGTCCGATGTTCCGGGCGGCCAGGAGGGCGGCGGCGAAGAAGCCCACCACGGGCACCACGTCGCGCCAGTTGAGGCGGGTCCGGAGCAGCAGCACGAGGGCGATGGCGAGGAACGCCAGCGCGAAGTAGCCGCCGCCGCGGGAGAAGTCGGGCGAGCGCCATTCGACGATGTTCTGGAACGCGCTCTTCTTCTCGCCCAGGGTCAACGGGAAGGCGAGGAGATTGAACCCCAGCGGGTTGACGATTGACACCACCAGGCCCACGCAGAACCAGCACACGTACCGCCAGGCGTCACGGGGCCACGCCCGCCAGTCCAGGCCCTCCCCCACCGCCCGGGCACCCAGCCAGGCCAGCCCCAGCGGGAACGACCCGTGGCTGTTGACCCACAACCAGACCACGGGGATGAGCAGCCAGGGACGCTTGCGCTTCTCGACGATCGTGATGGTCAGGGCCATGCAGATCAGGCCGAAGAGCAGCGGTCGGGCCGTCCAGAGCGACGTTCCGACGCCCACGGCGGTGATGCCCGCCGCCGCGGTGCGCAACGGTGACCCCGCCCGGGCCAGGCGCACGACGAGCCAGGCGAGGACGGCGATGAGCACGGCCTGCTCGAAGACGACGAGCTTGAACCCGCCGATGCGGTAAGCCCAGCCGTAGGTCCACTCCGGCAACCAACTCTGGACCACCCACTTCTGGCCGAGCGCGGTGTAGGAGTACGGGTCGGTGCGGGGGATGGCCCCCGTCCGAGCCATGTCGATGCCCGTCCGCAGGTGGGTGAAAGCCGAGTTGTCCCCGATTGGGCGGGCCCCCAGCCGGAAGCCGAACAACACCACCGCCGCGATGAACAGCGACTCCATCTTGGGAGCCCTGACGAACTGCGTCAGCTTGGACACCCCACCTCCCCCGGTGGAGGCGGCGACTGCAGTGCCGCCTGCCCGGGACTACCCGGCAGCCGGCACCTCGCCACCGTCACCGTCACCGTCGCCCGACCCGGCCCCGCCGGGACCGGTCGCAGCGGGCTCCCCGGCGAGGGCGCCGGGCTCCGCAGCAGGCTCGGCCGGCTCGGACGGGGCCGCAGCCCCGCCGATCTCGGCCGCGTACTCGGCCCACGCCGCTTGGGCCTCGGTCTCCGGCGTGAACTCGCCGCCTGCGCCAAAGTTCCCGCCAGCAAACTCGCCGATGTAGTTGCCCTGGTCGTCGTAGGCGTGCTCGCCGAACGCCTCCTGGTACTCGGCGGCGACCACGCCACCCTCGGCCGCCTGCTTGATCGAGAGGCTGATCCGGCGGCGCTGGAGGTCGAGGTCGATGATCTTGACCCACAGCTCCTCGCCGGGGGTGACCACCTGCTCGGGGAGGTCGACGTGGTGGGCGGCCATCTCCGAGATGTGGACCAGGCCCTCGATCCCCTCGCCCACCTGCACGAAGGCGCCGAAGGGGACCAGCTTGGTGACCCGGCCGTAGACCAGCTCGCCCACGCGGTGGTTGTTGGCGAACTCCTGCCAGGGGTCCTGCTGGGTGGCCTTGAGCGACAGGCTGATGCGCTCGCGGTCGAGGTCGACCTCGAGGACCTGGACCTCGATCTCGTCGCCCACCTGCACGACCGATGCCGGGTGGTCGACGTGCTTCCAGGACAGCTCGGACACGTGGACGAGTCCGTCCATGCCGCCCAGGTCCACGAAGGCGCCGAAGTTGACGACCGAGGACACCGTGCCCTTGCGGATCTCGCCCGGCTTGAGGTTCTCGAGGAAGTCCTCGCGCTGCTCCTTCTGGGTCTCCTCCAGCCAGGCCCGGCGGGACAGCACGACGTTGTTGCGGTGCTTGTCGAGCTCGATGATCTTGGCCTCGAGGGTGCGGCCGACGTAGGGCTGCAGGTCGCGCACCCGGCGCAGCTCCACCAGGGACGCGGGCAGGAAGCCGCGCAGTCCGATGTCGAGGATCAGGCCGCCCTTGACAACCTCGATGACCGGGCCGGAGACGACGCCGTTGGCCTCCTTGATCCGCTCGATCGTGCCCCAGGCCCGCTCGTAC
>JALYYN010000146.1 GCA_030946525.1 Actinomycetota bacterium
CTGCTTCAACATCTTCGACTACCCGAACGAGGGCACCAAGCACCCGGTCTGGGCCTACGGCCGCAAGATCGGGGTGCTCCGCTCGTTCGAGGGGAAGCCAGAGACCTTCCAACAGCTGCGACCGATCGCCAAAGACGTCTTCATGCTGCACGACATCGTCAGCGCCGAGGCGAAGGACCTGTACAACGAGAAGACGGGCGGGAAATACGGTCGGTGGAGCTTCGTCCAGAAGAAGCCCAGCCCTTATGTCTTCTCCGGCCACCCCGCCGGTAACCAGATGCTGGGCGGGGCCCTCTTCCCGATCCTGGGCGCCTTCCGCTGGGCCGTGGTGGAAGGCCCTGACGGCAACGCCCGCTGGGAAGGCACGTTCGATGAGGTATTGGGACTCATGCGCAGCGTGCTTCCGGAGTTGGTCAGCCTGACTGGACAAGCCAGCCAGGACAACGGCCGCAACATCCACGCGCTCGGCCGTAGCCCCAACCACTGGAACAGCCTCCACGACAAGGTTGGGCTCCGGTACCTACAGCAGAAGGCCGCCGGACGCGAGCCGATAGCGCCGACGCCCTAGTCGGCAACAACTACCGCGCCGGCGCCTCTCCGGGGGCGCCGGCGCTGGCGGTTGAGGGTCGGTCACGGGGGTCGAGCGAATGCAACGTGTTCCCACGCGCGACAGACTC
The DNA here is from genome assembly GCA_030946525.1 of Actinomycetota bacterium. Classification (GTDB taxonomy): domain Bacteria; phylum Actinomycetota; class Acidimicrobiia; order Acidimicrobiales; family AC-14; genus CADCTB01. The sequence goes on from JALYYN010000146.1 coordinate 678, forward strand.
CCCCGCCTGTGCCCCGCCTCTGTGAGTTCTACGGAATCGTGATCTGGCTCTACTACGACGAGCACCCGCCGCCGCACTTCCACGCCACCTACGGCGAGCACGTGGCCCAGGTGGCCATCGACTCCGGCGACGTCCTGGCCGGCGAGCTCCCCCGCCGGGCCATGCACCTGGTACGTGAGTGGGCCGAATTGCACCGTGACGAACTGCTGGCGACGTGGGCCCGCGCCGCCGCCCGCCAGCCCCTCGGTAGAATTGAGCCGTTGCCATGATCGAGCCCGTTCCCGTCGTCGTCGAGGTCGAGGTGCTGCACGACTTCGTGTTGCGCATCTCCTTCGCCGACGGCAGCTCCGGCGACGTCGACTTCGCCGATCGGCTGTGGGGACCGGTGTTCGAGCCCCTGGCCACTGACCCCCAGCTATTCGCCCAAGTCGGCGTCGACCCTCAGGCTCGCACCATCGTGTGGCCCAACGGCGCCGACATCGCCCCTGAGACGCTGTACCGCGACATCCGGGCGGCCAGGGCACTCTGAGCGACGTCCTGACGGGACGATCCGCCCGGGCCATCATGGCGGGATCGAGTCGGCTCGCACCTCCTGTCGGGAACCCAGGTCATCGTGCTGTCCAAGGGTCGTTCGCGGTCCTGTCCGTGTCGCCCTCATCATCAGGAGCTTGGACACGTCGGCCCAGCCGCGAGAGATACCGGGCGCCTTCTCCGGGGAACGGTGCGCTTCACCCCTTCCGGGACAATGGACCCGCGGCGCCCCAGGCGAACTTGCCGCCGAGTCGAGGCCACTGGCGCGGAGGTCCGGGACGACAGCAGGCCACTCGAACCGTGGCCGGCGGTGATCGTAAGTTGCCATGGATGAAGCTCGCGGCCCCGGCAGACCCTGTTGCCTGAGTCGCCGGCGACCGCGCGGGGGTACGCTCGGTCCATGGGTAAAGCGATCAAGTTCTCCCTGATCGGGGCGGCCGTGGGCGCCGGAGCGGCGGCAGCCAAGGCCAAGAGCGGCCCCTCGTCAGGTGATGCAGGGTCCGGCGACCTTCCCGTCAAGGCGGCCAAGGGCGCGGGCTGCGGCGGGCTCGTCGGCGGGCTGCTCGGCTTCGTACTCGACCGCCGGTCGAAGCGCCGGCTGAAGAAGCGCATGAAGCTGGCCTCCATGGTCAGCGCCGGCGCCCTCCTGGAGGCGGCCCGCATGGCCAGGCCGGCCCTCGAGAAGAAGGGCCGCAAGGCCAAGAAGGCGGCGGCCCGCGCCGCCAAGGAAGCCGGGCGCAAGGGCCGGCGGGCCCGGCGCAAGGCCCGGCACGCCGTCGAGGCGACCCGCGGCTCGGCCGGTCACCTGGTCGACGCCGGCCGCCACAAGCTGGCGAGCTAGCCGACGCTGGATCTCGACGCCGCACTCGACTACCTGGCGGCGCACGTCAACCTGGAGCGGGACGTGGCCCCGCCGGCCGCCGCCCGGCGGCTGGACCGCGTCCGGCGCCTGCTCGAGCTCATGGGCGACCCCCAGCACGCCTACCCGGTCATCCACATCACCGGGACCAACGGCAAGGGCTCGACGGCCCGCATGGTCAGCGCCCTCCTCAAAGCCCGGGGCCTGCGGGTGGGGACCTACACCAGCCCCCACCTGGAGCGGCTGAACGAGCGCCTGGCCTGGGACCTCGAGCCCATCCCCGACGGCGACCTGGCCGAGGTCATCGGTGCCATCGCCGACCTCGAACCCCTCCTCGACAGCCCGCCGACCCATTTCGAGATCCTCACCGCCGCCGCATTCCGTTGGTTCGCCGACGTGGCCGTGGACGTCGCCGTGGTGGAGGTCGGCCTGGGCGGGCGCTGGGACGCCACCAACATCGCCGACGCCCGGGTGGCCGTCGTCACCAACATCAGCCTGGACCACGCCGAGACCATCGGGCCCACCCGGGCCGACATCGCCAACGAGAAGGCCGGCATCGTCAAGCCGGGCTGCACGCTCGTCCTCGGCGAGACCGACCCCACCCTGCTCCCCATCTTCGAGGCCGCCGGCGCCGCCACCGTGTTCCTGCGCGACCGTGACTTCGCCTGCGAGACAAACCGGCTGGCCCATGAGGGCCGGGTGGTGGAACTGCGGACACCGGGCGGCGCCTATCCCGAGGTCTTCCTGCCCGTCCACGGCCGCTACCAGGGCGACAACGCGGTGGTGGCACTGGCTGCGGTCGAGGCCTTCTTCGGCGCCCCGGCCGCCCCCGAGGTGGTCTCGGAGGCCTTCGCCGACCTGCGCCTTCCCGGCCGCCTGGAGGTGGTCGCCCGCCATCCCCTCTGCGTGCTGGACGGCGCCCACAACCCCGCCGGCGCCGAGGCCGCGACCAGGGCAATCGCCGAGGCGTTCGGGCCGGTCATCAGCGGCCGCATCCTGGTGATCGGGCTGGTGCGCGGCCGGGAGCCGGCCGAGATGCTGCGGGCCTTCGACGCCGCCTCGGCCCGCCTGATCATCGCCTGCCCGCCACCGTCGCCCCGAGCGGTGCCCACCGCCGAGCTGGCCGACGCGGCCCGGGAGATGGACAAGTCGGTCGAGGAGACCGCCTCGGTCTCCGAAGCGGTGGCGACGGCCCTGGCCCTGGCCGGGGCGGACGAGCTCGTCCACGTCACCGGGTCGCTCTACGTGGTGGGCGCGGCCCGCACCGCCCTCACCTCGCCCTGAACCGGGCATGTCGGGAAGAGGATCGGCGTCGACGGGGGACTGGTCCGGCCTGGCCCGGGCCCTGGCCGCGTTCGACGACGAGGGGCTGGCCCGGCTGCTCACCCTGCGGCCCGGCCTGGCCCGCCCCGCGCCCGCCGACCTGGTCGCCCTCGCCGCCCGCGCCAGCGCGTGGTCGAGTGCCCGGGACGCGTACGGCGGCCTGGACCGCGCCGCCGAGCGCGTCGTCGAGGCCCTGTGCCTCCTCCCCCAGCCGACCACCGTCGGAGACGTCGCCGACCTCCTCGGCGTCCCCGCCGCCGACGTCGACCTGGAGGCGGCGCTGCAGCGACTGGAGCACCTGGCCCTGGCCTTCCGCCGGACCGACGGCGCCGCCGCCGGCCTCCGCCTCCTGCCCGCCCTGGTGCAGCTCGACCACCCCGCCCGCCTGGGACCACCCCTGGCGTCGGTGCTCGCCGCTCAACCGGTGCCGGGGCTGAGCCAGCTGGCAGCACGCCTGGGCGCCACACCCGCGCCCACCAAGGCCGCCACCGTGGCCGCCATCACCGCCGTGCTGGCCGACCCGGTCGAGGTCGCCCGGTTGGTCGAGCAGGGGCCGCCGGGCACCGCAGACCTGGCCCGCCGGGTGGCGGCCGAGGGACCGCTGGTCAACGTGCGGGGCGGCCTCTACGC
>JALYYN010000148.1 GCA_030946525.1 Actinomycetota bacterium
CCTTCTTGAACCACCGGGTGATGGTGCCCTCGGTCACCGTCTCCCCGAGTTGGGGCATCGTGATGTCGGCCATCAGCCGTGTAGTCCTCTCCCTGTGAGCGTGAGCACCGTCTCGCCGAAGGTCTCCGACAACGTCGGATGTGGATGGATGAGCTGGCCCATGTCCTCGGGGGTGGCTTCCCAGTTGAGCGACAGCCAGCCCTCGCCGAGCTGCTCGGTGACCCAGGGGCCGACCATGTGCACCCCGAGGAGCACGCCGGCCCTGCCGTCCGGCCGCTTCTCGGCGATGACCTTCACGAGGCCCTCGGCCTCGCCGATGATCATGGCCCGGCTGTTGGCGTTGAACCGGTGCTTGGACACGACGACGTCCTTGCCGGCGTCCTTGGCCGCCTGCTCCGACATCCCCGCGAACGCGACCTCGGGGTGGCAGTAGATGCACCAGGGGACCTTGCCGTAGTCGACCGGCGCAGCGTCCTCGCCCAGCATGTCCCGCACCGCGACGATGGCCTCGGCGAAGCCGACGTGGGCGAGCTGCGGCGACTGGACCACGTCGCCCACCGCGTAGACGCCGTCCTCGCCGGTGCGCTGGTGATCGTCGACGGCGATGAAGCCCCGGGCGTCCACCTCCACGTTGGTGCCCTCGAGCCCGAGCCCCTCGGTGAGCGGGCTGCGGCCCACCGACATCACCACCGCATCGACGGTGACCGTCTCCCCACCCTCAAGGCGCACGGTGACCCGGCCGTTCCCTGCTTCTCCGTGACTCGGTTCGTGGCCTTCCACCTTCACGCCCGTCCGCACGGTGATCCCGCGGCGCTTGAAGGAACGCAGGACCACATCGACCACGTCGGTGTCACAGCCGGGCAGCAGTTTGGGGAGCGCCTCGAGGATGGTGACGTCGGTGCCCAGGTCGCTCATCATGGAGGCGAACTCGCACCCGATGGCCCCGCCACCGATCACCGCGGCCGACCCCGGCAGCTTGTCCAGCTCCAGCACGTGGTCGGAGTTGAGGATCGTCGTCCCGTCCGGGTCGAAGCCGGGCAGGCTGCGAGGCACCGAGCCCGTGGCCAGGACGACGTGACGGCCGTGCAGCTCGGCCGGCTTCGCGCCGCTGACGGTGACCATGTGGCCGGCGCCCAGGCTGCCGGTGCCGGCGTAGGTCTTGATCTTGCGGCTCTTCATCAGGCTCTGGAGTCCCTTCCAGAGCTGGTCGACGACCTTCTGCTTCCGGGCCCGGGAGACGCCCAGGTCGACGGTGGGCTGGTCGGCCTGCACCCCGAACTCCTTGGCCCCGGCGACCGTGCGGAACACCGACGCGGTCTCCAGGTAGTGCTTGGCCGGGATGCAGCCGCGGTGGAGGCAGGTCCCGCCGACCTTCTCCTTCTCGACCACGGCGACGGACATCCCCGTCCCTGCCGCGTACAGCGCGGCCGCGTAGCCACCGGGGCCGCCGCCCACGACCACCAGATCGAACTCCTCCACACCGAGTTCGTCCACATCGAGTTCGGGGTTCGGGGCCATCGGTCCGAGCCTACCGGCGCCCGGCTACCTGCCCATGAGGGTCACCTGGACCGCGAAGGCGACCAGGATGGCCATCCCGGCCACCATGGCCAGGACGATCAGCTTCCGGGTGCTCACCGGCCGGCCCCCGCGCCCACGCCGTTCTGGCTGCAGTTACGCGCACATGCGCGTCCAACTGCAGCCAGAACACGGGGGGTCGGGGTGGGGGCGGTCATTCGGGGTCCCGGGGGAGGGGCTTGCGGCCCGGGAAGCCCTCCGACGGCAGGTGCCACCAGCTCAGCTCGGCCTCGCCGAGGCGCCAGCACAGGAAGTAGACGACGCCGTCGGCGGCCTTGGCGTGGAAGTCCAGCAGGCCGGTCATGGCGTCGCGGAAGACGATGTCGCCCTTCCGCAGCTCCTGGTAGGCCTCCTCGGCGTCGAGGATCGGCGCCCGGTTGCCGTTGGTCGACCCGGCCTTGCCCGCCCGGAGCTGGGCGGCGTGTCGGATGCACTCGGCCAGCTCCCGGACCCGGGGCAGGTAGGCGCGAGCCTCGGCGACGGTCCAGTAGCGCACCCACGTAAGGTAGGCCGGGATGCAAGACCCCCTCGTGATCGCCGGCCGGGAGTTCCGCAGCCGCCTCTTCCTCGGCACCGGCAAGTTCCCCTCGAACGCCGCCCTGCGGGCCGCGATCGAGTCGTCTGGGACCGAGATGGTCACCGTCGCCCTCCGTCGGATCGACAGCCATCCGTTGCGTTCAGGCACGCAGCCTGGGGAGGACGACATCCTCGACGCGGTCGACCCGGCCCGGGTGCTCCTTCTGACCAACACCAGTGGGGCCGACGACGCCGGGGAGGCCGTTCGCCTGGCCCGCCTGGCCCGCGCCGGCGGCTACCCCACGTGGATCAAGCTGGAGATCACCCCCGAGCCCCGCTACCTGCTGCCCGACGGGGTCGAGACGCTGAAGGCGGCCGAGATCCTGTGCCGGGAGGGCTTCACCGTGCTGCCCTACGTGAACGCCGACCCCGTCCTGTGCAAGCGGCTGGAGGAGGTCGGCTGCGCCACGGTGATGCCCCTCGGCTCGTGGATCGGCTCCAACCAGGGCCTGCGCACCAAGGCCGCCCTGGAGATCATCATCGAGCAGTCAAGGGTCCCCGTGGTGGTCGACGCCGGCATCGGCGCGCCCTCGCAGGCGGCCGAGGCCATGGAGATGGGGGCGGGCGCCGTCCTGGTGAACACGGCCATCGGCACCGCCGGCGACCCCGGGGCCATGGCCGCGGCGTTCCGCTTGGCCGTCGAGGCCGGCCGCCGCGGCTTTCTGGCCGGCCTTCCCGGGCCGTCGTCGGTCGCCGAGGCGTCGTCACCGCTCACCGGGTTCCTCTCCTGAGCGTGCCGGTCGCCCTCGAGGCCCGCCCCGACGAGGTTCCCCCCGAGTCGGCGGCCGCCGACCTGCTGGCGTTCGTCGGCGCCGACCTCGATCGCCTACTGACCCGTGCGGCCACGACGACGCCGGCCGATGTCCACCGCGCCTTGGCTGCACCCCATCGGGGGCTCGACGAGCTTGCCGTGATGCTGTCGCCCGCCGCCGCCGACCACCTCGAAGACCTGGCCGCCGCCGCCCACCGTCGCACCATCCGACGCTTCGGACGTGTGGTGCGGCTGTTCGCCCCGCTCTACCTGTCCAACGAGTGTGCCTCCACGTGTACCTACTGCGGGTTCTCGGCCGGCAACGACGTGGTCCGTCGCACCCTGACGCCCGCCGAGGCGGCCGTCGAGGCCCGGACGCTGAAGGAGCGGGGCTTCCGTCACGTGCTCCTCGTGTCGGGCGAGCACGGCCGCATCGTGTCCCGCGACTACCTGGCCGACTGTGTCCGGGCCGTGGCGGCCGAGGTGCCGGCGGTGTCGATCGAGGTGCAGGTGTGGGACACCGCCACCTACCGGCGCCTGGTCGATGCCGGATGCGAGGGCCTGGTCGTCTACCAGGAAACCTACGACCGCAAGACCTACGCAGCCAGCCACCTAAAGGGAAAGAAGCGCAACTACGAATGGCGCCTGGC
>JALYYN010000219.1 GCA_030946525.1 Actinomycetota bacterium
CGGCTCGAACGGGTGGTGCTCGACTTCTGGGAAGGCCAGTACGACGTGCTGGTCTGCACCACGATCATCGAGTCGGGCATCGACATGCCCACGGTGAACACCCTGGTCGTGGACCGGGCCGACCTGATGGGCCTGGGCCAGCTCCACCAGCTCCGGGGCCGGGTGGGCCGGGCCGGCCAGCGGGCCTACGCCTACCTGTTCTTCCCGCCCCAGCGGGAGCTGACCGAGCAGGCCTACGAGCGGCTGAAGACGATCGGCGAGCACACCGAGCTGGGCTCGGGGTTCAAGATCGCCATGCGCGACCTGGAGATCCGGGGGGCGGGGAACCTGCTCGGCGCCAACCAGTCCGGCCACATCGCCGCCGTCGGCTACGACCTCTACGTGCAGATGGTCAGCGAGGCGGTGGCCGAGCTGAAGGGCGAGGAGGTGCGCGCCCCGGCCGAGGTGAAACTCGACATCCCCGTCGACGCCAACCTCCCGCCTGAGTACGTGCCCGGTGGCGAGCAGCGCCTGGAGGCCTATCGCCGGCTGGCTGCGGTCACCACCCAGTCCGAGGTCGACGACGTGGCCGCCGAGTGGGCCGACCGCTTCGGCCCGCTCCCCCCGCCCGCCGAGGCCCTCATCCGGGTGGCCCGCCTGCGGGCGGAGTGCGTCCGCACCGGCATCCGGGAGGTCACCGTGGCCCGCAACGTCATCCGCCTTTCGCCCGTCGCTCTCAAGGTCAGCGCCCAGATCCGGCTCAAGCGCCTCTCCCGGGACGCGGTGTACAAGGAGGAAGCGGGCCAGCTGATCGTGCCCGTCCTGCGGGGGGTGGACCCGGTGGTGGCGGTGCTGACCCTGCTCGACCAGCTGGTCCCGCCCGAGGCTGCGACGGCTGCCCTGCCGGGCTGAGCGATACGATCTGGACACCGTGAGACGCCTGCACATCTCCTTCACCGCGCTCGCCGTGGGCCTGGCCCTGCTCGCCTCGGCGTGCGGATCCGTGTCGCCCTACGCCGCCAAGGTCGACAGCAGGTCGATCAGCCAGGACGCCCTCCAGACCGAGCTGCGCTCCATCGCCGCCAACGGGCCGTACCTGGCCCTGATCGAGTCCCGCCAGCCGGTCAAGGGCACGGGCGCGGGCACGTTCGACGCCGCCTTCACCGCCCTGGCCCTGACCCGGCAGATCTACTACGGGCTCATCGGCTCCGAGCTGGCCAAGCGCAAGCTGGCCGTGGGTACCGCCGAGCTGACCGCAGCCCGTGCCGAGGTCGTCGACCAGCTCCAGGGCGAGGACGTCCTCAAGGCGTTTCCCAAGGCCTACCAGGACGAGCTCGTCAGCCGGCAGGCCCAGCTCGACAAGCTCACCCTCGACCTGAACGGGGTGACCGGGTCGGTCGACGACGCGTCCAAGGCCTACTACGACGCCCACCAGGCCGACTTCGCCACCGCCTGCGTGAGCCACATCCTGGTCGACACCCAGGACAAGGCCGTCGCCATCAAGGCCCGGCTCGACAAGGGCGAGGACTTCGCCGCCGTGGCCAAGACGGACTCGATCGACACCCAGAGCGCGGCCAACGGCGGGGATCTGGGCTGCAACATCACCCAGGACACCGGCTACGACCCCGCCTTCCTCCTCGCCGTGTCCAGCCAGCCCGTGAACCAGGTGGGCGATCCGGTCATGACCCAGTTCGGCTACCACCTGATCAAGGTGAGGTCCAAGACGGTCCCGCCCTACGACAAGGTCAAGGACACCGCCCGCCAGACGCTCATCACGTCCGGCCAGGAGAAGCTGCTGACCTGGCTGCAGGAGACGGTCACCAAGGCCAAGATCGTCGTCAACCCCAAGTACGGCACCTTCGACAAGACGGGCGCCTCGCCGGGAGTCGTGCCGCCGGCCCGGCCCGCCGACACCACACCCACCACCGTCACCGGTATCTCGCCGGCGCCGTCGCCGGTGGGTGGCGGCCTCCCCAACCCCTAGCGGGCCCAACCCGTGGACGACGTCGTGGTGGTCGGGCTGGGTCCGGCCGGGCCCGACCTGCTGACCACCGCCGCGGTCGCAGCCATCGCCGCTGTCCCGCACCGGTACCTGCGGACGTCGCGCCATCCGGCCGCCGGCGCGGTGGGGGACGCGGTCTCCTTCGACGCCCTCTACGAGTCGGCCGCCACCTTCGAGGACGTCTACGCCGGCATCGTCGACGCCCTGGTCGAGGCGGCGGCCGAGCACGGCGCCGTCCTCTACGCCGTCCCCGGCTCGCCCCTGGTCGCCGAGCGCAGCGTGGAGTTGCTCCTGGCCGACGGCCGGGTGACCGTCCGGCTCATCCCCGCCCTGTCCTTCCTCGACCTGGCGTGGGCCGCCCTCGGGGTCGACCCGGTGGCGGCCGGGGCCCGGATCGTCGACGGCCGGCGGTTCGCAGTGGAGGCCGCAGGCGAGCGAGGGCCGCTCCTCGTAGCACAGTGCGACACCCGCCAGGTGCTCTCCGACATCAAGCTGGCCGTGGCGGACGGTTCCGGCCTCACCGTGACCGTCCTGCAGCGCCTCGGCCTGCCCGACCAGTCCGTGACCACCGTCGCCTGGGCCGACCTCGACCGGGAGGTGAGGCCCGACCACCTCACGTCGCTGTACCTCCCGGCTGCGGCCCCGCCCGTCGCCCGGGAGGTCGCCCGCTTCGACGAGCTGGTGCGCACGCTGCGGGAGCGCTGCCCCTGGGACCGGGAGCAGACCCACCGCAGCCTCACCAGACACCTGCTCGAGGAGACCTACGAGGTCCTGGAGGCCATTGAGGCCCTTCCCGTGCCCGGCGTGGTCGGGGGCTTCGAGCACCTGGAGGAGGAGCTGGGCGATCTGCTCTTCCAGGTGGTCTTCCACGCCGTCCTGGCCGCCGAGGAGGGCCACTTCAACCTGGCCGACGTCGCCCGGGGCATCCACGACAAGCTCGTCCACCGCCATCCCCACGTCTTCGCCGGGGTGCAGGCCGACACGCCGGCCGAGGTGGTGACCAACTGGGAGCAGATCAAGCGGGACGAGAAGGGGCGCACCAGCCTCATGGACGGGCTGGGGTCGCTCCCGTCACTGCTCTACGCCCACAAGGTCCAGCGCAAGGCGGCGTCGGTGGGCCTCGAGCCGACGTTCGGTGCCGAGGTCGGCGTCGGGGCCGAGCTGTTCGCTCTGGTCGACCAGGCCCGGCGGGCGGGCATCGACCCCGAAGCGGCGCTGCGGGCGACGGCGGGACGGTTCCGCGACCGCTTCCGGGCCGCCGAGGCCCTCGCCGCCGAGCGCGGGATCGACCTGTCCACCGCCCAACCGGCCGACGTGGCCGCGCTGTGGGAGGAGGCGGAACAGACGCCGCCGGGGCTCTCGGCCCCCGGTTTGGTCAATCGGGGGTCGCATAGGGCCGCGGATTGACCAGACCGGTCGTGGCCTCGTCTCGGACGTCGATTCAGAGGGGCCGGTCGTCGCCCTCGACCAGTTGGGCGGGACCGTCGCAGTCGTGACGAAGCCGGCACCACCGGCATGCGGCACCGGGCGTGATGGCGGCGGGGCCGCCGTCGTCGAGCAGCCGGGCGATCTTGCGCACGCCATCGACGGCACGCCCGGCGGCGATCTCGAGCGTGGCGGCGGTCACCTCCTCGTGGTGGAACGTGGCCGAGTCGAGGTAGTAGCTCGCCACCCGGTAGGGAGGTACGCCGACCTTGAGGGTCTGGAGCAGGGCGTAGAAGCGCAGGTCGTCGAAATGATGCGGATAGCTGCGGCCGGTCTTGAGGTCGAGGATCAGCACGCCCGCCTCGTTGCCCCGGGCCTGGCCGAAGGCGAGGTCCGGCTTGCCCCGCAGGGAGATGCGTTCGTCGCAGAGGTTGACCAGGATGGTGGTATCGGTGCGGGGCCGCCACTCCCGCAGCAGGGGTGGGAAGCACTCCAGGAACTGCACCACCACGTCGTTGGCCTGGGCCCGCAACTCGGCCCGGTTGGCGTCGGTGGCGGCCAGGAGGTAGGCGCCCAGGCCGGCTTCCCGGTCGTCGGCGACGCAGGCGTCGATCGCCATGTCGACCAGGTCGAGCGGCGCTGGCTCGTGCTTCATCGAGATCGACAGGCGGAGGGCCCGGTGGGCGACCGTCCCGTAGGCGTTGCGGGGGGACCAGGCGAAGGCGCCCTTCTCGGCCTGCCAGTACGCCTCGCAGGCGTGGACGCTGCTCAGGTCGTGCTTGCCGACCCGCAGCGGCCGAACCGCCCCCTCGACCAGCGGGGCCAGCGCGGCGCCCATGCGCCGGCGGAGCCCGGCCGCGACCTCCGGCGAGAAGCGCGGCCGGGCGTCGCCGAAGGCCAGGAGGTCGTCGACCACCCGCCGCTGGGCGGGGGTCAGGTCGGCGTCGGGACCCTGATCGCTTCGCTCAGGCGTCGCGTTCCCGCGCCCGCTCGTTCATCGTCGCCACCGAGGCGAACAGGGCCAGGGCCGCGGCCCCGAGGGCCCCGAGCAGGAAGTTGGTGAACTGCACCCGGACGTACCCGGGGACCGCCACCCCCTTGGCCGAGTACTCGTGCAGGTTGGCCCGGACGGCCAGCAGGCTGCCGATGGCGACGATGACGGCCATCACGATGGCCCCGACGAGGGCGATGCCGACCACCCGGTCCTGCGACGGCGAGAGGTACTCGTCAAGCACCGACGGCATGGCGAGGAGGACCACGCCCACGACAAGGAAGACGAGAGCGGTGGCGCCCAATCCTCCAAAGGGGTAGCCGAGGCGGTGGAAGACGTCCTCGGGGATGTCCCCGACGCGCTGGCCCTTCTTGAGGACCAGGCCCTCGACGATCGATGCGATCACCTGGACGCTGACGATGGCGACCAGGGCGATGCCGACCGTGGCCAACAGCGACGCCCACCGGGACGGCTCGTCGTAGTCGGCGAGATCGTCGTCGTCGACGAGCGCGTCGTCGTCATCGTCGTCCATGACGTCGACGGAGGACCGGGGCGTCGGCGTGGCCGCGGCGCGGGCCTCCGCCGTCGGGGCGTCCAGTGCACCGGCCGCCGGTGACGGCATGAAGGACGGCGGGGGCGTGGGCGCCACGGCCGGGGGCGCCGGGGTGTAGGCCGGAGGCGGGGGCGAGACCGGAGG
>JALYYN010000262.1 GCA_030946525.1 Actinomycetota bacterium
CGGCTCCGGGCCTCCCGCTGGTCAGGGAGAAGGCGGCCAGCACCAGGAGCGACGTGGGCGCGTCGCGCAGATCCCCGAGCACCCAGGTGGAGCGGTCCACGGCCCCCAGGGCGGAGACCACCGACGGCGCGCCCACCCGGCGACGCCTCAGCTCCGATGCCAGCACTGCCGCATGCACCTGCAAGGGCCACCCTCCCGTGCCAGACCTGCCTCAACTCGGCGCCCTCACCATCCGTCCCCGCCCCTGTGGAGCACAAGGGGCCAAAAGCTGTGGGAAAGCGGCGCGCCGGCGGCTCAGCTCCTAGAGGATCAGCGCACCCCGCCGCGGGTCATGGCCTGCACGTCGAGCACCTGGTCGACGTCCTCCGGAGCCAGCAGGCCCCGTTCCAGGACCACCTGCCGGATCGTCTTGCCCTCGGCGGCGGCCTGGCGGACGACCGCCGCCGACGCCTCGTAGCCGATGTGGGGGTTGAGGGCGGTGGCCAGAGCGGGCGAGGAGTCGGCGTTGGCCCGGCAGCGGTCGACGTCGGCCTCGATCCCGGCCACGCACCGGTCGGCCAGGAGGCGGGCGGCGGCGGCCAGGATGGCGATCGACTCGAGCAGGTTCCGCGCCATCATGGGCATGGCCGTGTTGAGCTCGAAGGCGCCGGCGGTGGCGCCGAAGGCGATGGCGGCGTCGTTGCCGACCACCTGGGCCGCCACCTGGTAGACGGCCTCGGGGATGACCGGGTTGACCTTGCCGGGCATGATCGAGCTGCCCGGCTGGAGGTCGGGCATGCGGATCTCGGCCAGGCCGGTCCGGGGGCCGCTGGCCATCAGGCGCAGGTCGTTGGCGATCCGGGCCAGGGAGAGGGCGACGCCGCGGAGCTGGCCCGAAGCCTCGACCACCGCGTCCCGCCCGCCCTGGGCCTCGAAGTGGTCGCCGGCCTGCCGTAGGGGCAGCCCGGTGCGGGCCGCCAACCGCTGGATCACCGCGGCGGCGAAGCCGGCCGGGGCGTTGATGCCGGTCCCGACCGCGGTCCCGCCCAGGGCCAGCTCGCCGAGGCGGTCGAGGCAGCCGGTGGCCCGGTCGGCGCCGTGCTCGACCGCTGTGGCGTAGCCGCCGAGCTCCTGGCCCAGGGTGACCGGCGTGGCGTCCATGAGGTGGGTGCGACCGGCCTTGACCACCGACGCCGTCTCCGCCGCCTTGGCCCGCAGGGCGGCGGCGAGGTGGCGCAGGGCGGGGACGAGATCCTCGGCGATGCCGCCGGCGGCGGCCAGGTGGATCGCCGAGGGGAACACGTCGTTGGACGACTGGGAGGCGTTGACGTGGTCGTTGGGGTGGACGGGCCGGCCCAGCCGCTCGCCGGCCAGGCGGGCGATCACCTCGTTGGCGTTCATGTTGGACGACGTCCCCGAGCCGGTCTGGAACACGTCGACGGGAAAGTGGGCGTCCCACGTCCCGGCGACGACCTCGGCGGCGGCGGCGGCCACCGCGGCGGCCGTGTCGTCGTCGACCACGCCCAGGCCGGCGTTCACCTCGGCAGCGGCGCCCTTGATGGCGGCGAGGGCGGCGATGAGGCGGCGGGGGATGCGGGTGCCGGAGATCGGGAAGTTCTCCGTCGCCCTCTGGGTCTGGGCGCCCCACATGGCCCACGCCGGCACGCTGACGTCGCCCATGGAGTCGTGCTCCGTGCGCTTATCCACACGTTGCCCGGAGTGTTGCATATCGTGCCATTTCACCCCCACCGTAGCTCCGGAAGCCTTGCGCCTGTGGACAGGGCCCGTCTAGGGTGCGGCAAACCGAGAACACCCCCGGCGACAAGTGAGGCCCATGACCCCACGGCACCGGCGGCTCGGCGTCCTCGTCGGGATCGCATTGCTAGTACCCATGTTGACGGCGCCGGCGTCATGGGCCGACCCGCTCGCCGACAAGAAGGCAGAGGCGGCCCGGCTCCAGGCCGACCTCGACCGTCAGGGCAACCAGGTCAGCATCCTGGCCGAGAAGGCGAACCGCGCCCGCATCAAGGTTTCCCAGGTTCAGGACTCCCTGGCCCAGACCCAGGCCGACGTGGCCCGCTCCGACGACCGCCTGCAGGTGGTGCGCGGTCGCCTCGCCGCTGCCGCCGTGCTCGCCTACGTGCACGGCGGCAGCACCTCCATGCTCGGCCGGCTGGCGCGGGGCGGCAAGGACGACATGATCGTCCGCACCCAGTACCTCAAGGTCACTTCGGACGACCAGCTCCAGGCGATCGGCGACGTGAAGGCGGCCAAGGAAGACCTTCTTTCCCAGACGACGCGCCTGGAATCCGATCAGAAGGCGGCGGCGACCGCGGCTCGCGCCGCGGCATCGGCCAGCGC
>JALYYN010000425.1 GCA_030946525.1 Actinomycetota bacterium
GAACCAGGCCCGCCACCGGGGCTCGCCGTGATAGCAGTACGTGCCCGGGTCAGCCAGCACGTCGACCCCGCCGTGGCGCACCTCGACGGAAAGGGCGTCGGCGTGGGCGTGGGCGGCGATAGAGAGAAACCCGTGGGGGCCGGCGTCGCACCGGCACCAGATCTCCGTCCCGGACCCCGTGCCGGCCCGGAGCAGGGTCATGCCGGCGTCGGCGAAGTGTGACGGGCGGGACGCCGGCCGGCCGCCCCCGGACGGTCGGCGCCCGGGGGCCATGGCCGCCAGCAGCGCGCTGCGGACGTCACCGGGCGGCGTGGCCGGCCACCACGGCAGGCCGCCGAACAGGGCGGCGCCGGTGGCGAGGAGTGATGGCCAGTGGTTGTGGTGCGGTGCATCGAGGAGCAGGCCCCGGCCGTCGTCGCCGTCGCCCTGGCGGGGCGGGCGCAGTCCCTCGTCGACGACTGCGGCGGCGACGTCGACCATGGCGCGCAGGCGGGTCCAGTTCGCGTCCCCGAGGGGGTGTCCCGAGGCTTCGGCCTCCACTGCCGCCACCAGGCCCAGCTCCGCGACGAGCCCGTGGTAGTCCGACGCCTGCTCCCGGTCCAGCCCGCTGGGGAAGGTGTTGCGCTCGAGCTCCAGCTCGAGCAGGGCCGCTGCGCCCCTGCGCCAGTGCTCCGATTCGGCGAACCAGGGAAACGCACAGGCGGCCACCAACTGGCCCGCGGCCTCGGCGATCACGTGGTTGTTGGCCGACGATCCCCCGCTCCGGAAGGCGGCGAGGTAGCGCTGGTGGCACCAGATCTGGCTGACGGCACGGGCGTTGTCCTCGAACAGCCCGGCGGCGCCGGGCCACCCGTCGAGCAGGCGGCGGATCCACGTCCAGGAGAGCAGCCGGATGCCCACCTCGATGCCGTTGGTCCAGTGGACCCCCGACAGGAACGGGTTCTCCCGCCACCAGCTGTGCAGTTGGCGGGCGACGGCCTCGGCGTAGCTGTCCTCGCCGGTGAGGCACCACGCGGCAGCGAGGACCGTCAGGTGATGGTGACGCGACAGCTCCCAGACCTGCTTGACGTTGCCGGTCTCGTCCTCGGCGCGATGGTCCACGTCGAACGCGTACCGGTCCTGTGGCGCCCGGCGGCCGGTCACGGGGTCGAGGAACCAGTCAGGGGCGGCGAGGTCGAGCCGGGTCACGCCGAGGATCTCCCACGATCCCAGGAGCAGCCGGTCGGCCGCGTCCAGCAGCTCCCGCCGCGCCCCCTCGGCGACCGCCAGGGCCGCCCCGGTCGGCAGCGTCGTGGCCAGCGCAGTCGGCGCCGCCCCGGGTGGGTTCGGATCAGGCTCGCCGACGTGGACCTGCAGCCGCCGCCACGCCGCCCGCCGGGCGTGGTCGCGGGTACGCCCGGCCACCTCCCGGGGCGACATGCCCCGTAGGCGCTTCAGGTACCAGCCGAGGGAACCGCCACTCACACCGGCGTCGTCGCCAGCAGCGCGCCGGGCTCATCTGCGCCGGCCGGCGCGCACGACTCCGGCCGCCCGCTGGCCACGCTGGCCGTGACGGCCAGGGTCGCCCGGGTGGTGGCCAGGAGGGACCCCAGGGGGATGGGCATGGGGCCCCCCGAGCGCACGGCGGCGAGGAAAGCCTCGAGCTGGTGGCGCTGGCCCTTGTCCACCGCGGCCAGGGCCCAGCCGGTCCGCCGGCGGCGCCGGCCCGTCCACACCGTCGACCGCCGGAAGTTGTCGAGCCGGGCGGTGCGCCCGCCGGCGGCGGCCTCGAAGGTCTCCTTCGGGTACCGGGGGTTGCCGTGGGTGGCGTAGGCGATGGACGCGATCGACCCGTCGTCGAAGCGGAGGTTGACGAGGAGGTCGTCGGGATCGGCGGTGCTGAGGGCGTGGACCTCCACGGGCTCGGCGCCCAGCCACCAGCTCACCGCGTCGATGAAGTGGCCGCCCTCGCCTTCGAAGCGGGACCCCTCCGATGCGGCGTTGGCGTACCAGCTCCCCGCAGCCAGCGGCCCGGCGTTGACCAGGTACCGGATCAGCATCGGGCCCCCGGACACGCCGAAGCGCTCCCGCATCCCGACGAGCATCGGTGCGAAGCGGCGGTTGAACCCGACCATGAGCCGGGCGTTGCCCGTCGTCCCGACGACGTCGGCCACCCGGTCCACCTCCGCCGTCGACAGACCGAGGGGCTTCTCGACGAAGACCGCCCGGCCGCGCTCCAGTGCACGGCAGGTCAGGTCGGCGTGGGAGCGGTGCCGGGTGACGACGAAGACGGCGTCGAGGGAGTCGTCGTCGAGGAGGGCATCTGCGTCGGTCGACGCGTCGACGAAGCCGAACTTGCGCTGGGCGTTGACCGCCGACAGCGGGGTGGTCGTGGCCACCCGGGCCAGGTCCACGTCCTCGTGGGCAGCCAGGTGGGGAAGGAGCATGGACGTCGCGTAGTTCCCGGCCCCGAGGAAGCCGATGCGTAGCCGGTGTGCCATCGAGGGCGGTCGTGCGGCCCGGATCGAGGCGACGGGGGCGCGAGGTGCGGCGGCCGGACCGCCCACCGGCGCCGGGTACTCGAAGAGGAAGCCGACCCCTGCGACGGCGCCCTCGTTCATGCGCTCGTAGACCTCGACCGCCCCCTCGAACGCGAACACCTCCGAGACGAGCGAGTCGACGTCGATCCGTTCCCTGGCCACGAGGTCGAGGAAGCAGGCCAGGTTGCGGCGCTCGGTCCACCGCACGTAGCCGGGCG
>JALYYN010000311.1 GCA_030946525.1 Actinomycetota bacterium
GGGCTCCCCGTTGGGTCCGGCGTTGCCGGAGTTCCAGATCCCCTCGATCGAGTCGATGGCGTAGAACGCCTGGTTGGCGGTCTGGTCGTAGCGGATGTCGTTGAACAGGAAGAACTCGGCTTCGGGCCCGAAGTAGGCGGTGTCGGCCAGCCCGGTGGAGGTGAGGTAGTCCTCGGCCTTTTTGGCGACGTAGAGGGGGTCCCGGGAGTACGGCTCACCGGTGAGGGGGTCACGCACGAAGCAGTTGAGGTTGAGCGTCTTGTGCTGGCGGAACGGGTCGATGACCGCGGTGTCGGGGTCGGGGACCAGGATCATGTCCGACTCCTGGATCTCCTGGAACCCCCGGATCGACGAGCCGTCGAACCCGTAGCCGTCCTCGAAGCCCTCCTCGGTCAGCTGGTGCAGCGGCGCCGAAAAATGCTGCATGAGGCCGGGGAGGTCGCAGAACCGGAAGTCCACGATCTCGATGCCCTCGTCCTGGGCCAACTGCAACACTTCGGCCGGGCTTCGCTCCTCCATCGTCGCCTCCCCCTCTCGAAGGTTGTTTGTTGCACCTTGGTGAACTACGTGTGAACCAGGCGGGCCAGAGCCGGGCGCCTGCGAAGATACCCGAATGGAACGTCACCAGGACTACGTGCTCCGCTCCGTCGAGGAGCGGGGCATCCGCTTCATCCGCCTGTGGTTCACCGACGTCCTCGGTCAGCTGAAGTCCATCGCCATCGTCCCCGGGGAGCTGGAGAACGCCTTCGAGGAGGGCATGACCTTCGACGGGTCGTCGATCGACGGTTTCAGCCGGGTCCAGGAGAGCGACATGCTGCTCCACCCCGACCCCAACACCTTCGAGGTGCTTCCGTGGCGGGGCGACGACACCCCGGTGGCCCGGATGTTCTGCGACGTGACCACGCTCGACGGCACGCCGTTCGCCGGCGATCCGCGCCACGTGCTGCGCCGCCAGCTCGACATCGCCCGGGAGAAGGGCTTCTCGTTCTATGTCGGCCCCGACATGGAGTTCTTCTACTTCCGCCAGGGCAAGGGCGGGAGGCCCACGGCCAAGCCCATCGACACCGGCGGGTACTTCGACCTCACCACGGTGGACGTGGCCACCGACCTGCGGCGGCGGACCATCCTGGCCCTCGAGGCCATCGGCATCCCGGTGCGCTACAGCCACCACGAGGACAGTCCCAGCCAGCACGAGATCGACCTGCGCTACACCGACGCGCTGACCATGGCCGACAACATCATGACCTTCAAGCTGGTCGTGAAGGAGATCGCCATGGAGCGGGGCGTCCACGCCTCCTTCATGCCGAAGCCCCTCGGCGGGGTGCAGGGCTCCGGCATGCACATCCACCTGTCGCTCTTCGAGGGCGACACCAACGCCTTCTACGACGCCGGCGACGAGGCTCACCTGTCCCCGGTCGCCAAGGGCTTCCTGGCCGGCCTGCTGCACCACGCCCGGGAGATCACCGCGGTCACCAACCAGTGGGTGAACTCCTACAAGCGCCTGGTCGTCGGCTTCGAGGCCCCCGCCTACGTGGCCTGGGCCCGCAACAACAGCTCGGCC
Organism: Actinomycetota bacterium; assembly: GCA_030946525.1. Taxonomy (GTDB): domain Bacteria; phylum Actinomycetota; class Acidimicrobiia; order Acidimicrobiales; family AC-14; genus CADCTB01. The sequence continues at coordinate 1,562 of JALYYN010000311.1, forward strand.
CTGGCCCGCGTGCCGGGCTCGAAGCGCAACAAGCCGGCGTCGACCCGCATCGAGTTCCGCTCGCCCGACCCGGCGTGCAACCCCTACCTGGCGTTCGCCGTCATCCTCGCCGCCGGTCTCAAGGGCATCGAGGAGAACTACGACCTGGGCCCGGAGCTGACGTCCAACCTCTACGAGATGACGCCGGAGGAGCGCCTGGCCGAGGGCGTGACCGCCCTGCCGGGGTCGCTGGCCGAGGCCATCGCCTGCATGGAGGAGTCGAAGCTGCTGCCCGAGACTCTCGGCGAGCACGTCTTCGAGTGGTTCATACGTAACAAGCGGGCCGAGTGGGCGGCGTACCGCACGCAGGTCACCCCTTTCGAGCTCGACCGCTACCTTCACCTGTAGCGGCCATGGAACCCCTACTCGTCTTTCCCGATCCCGCTCCTCCCGCGCTGGCCAAGGCGCTGGCCGAAGCGGGATACCCCTACCGCCCGGCGTCCACGTCCGATGCCGCCACCCACATCGAGCCCGAGGACGGCTGGGCCGGCGCCCTCGTGTGTTTCGACGAGGATCCCGAGGGCGCAGCGGCCATGTGCCGGCACCTGCGCAAGCGGGACATCCCCTTGGAGCCGGTCCTGCTCCTCGTCAACTCCGCCCAACTGGTCGCCCTGGAGCCCCGCGAGGACCTCTTCGACGACTTCTGCGTGCTTCCGCTGCAGGCCGGCGAGCTCGAGGCCCGCCTCAAGCACCTGTTCTGGCGCACGGGCCGGGGCACCCGGCCGGAGCTGATCGAGTACGGGCCGCTCGTCCTCAACCTGGAGACCTACCAGGCGGCGATCGACGGCCGCCCCCTCGACCTCACGTACATGGAGTACGAGCTGCTGCGCTTCCTCGCCACCCACCCCGGCAAGGTCTTCACCCGGGAGATGCTTCTGTCACGGGTGTGGGGCTATGAGTACTACGGCGGGGCCCGGACGGTCGACGTCCACATCCGGCGGTTGCGGGCCAAGCTCAGCGAGGAGCACGCCGGACTCATCCAGACCGTGCGGTCGGTCGGCTACCGGTTCGGTCAGTCCCGATGGGGCCTCTGAGGCGCATCGCCTCGGAACCACGGCGCGGACAGTGAGTCCGCAGCCCGGCGACCCCCCGGTACGCCTCCGGACGACTGACACACTGTCCGTTCCACCGCCCAATGCCCGTCCGTCGTGGCTGCTTCCGAAGTCGCGGCTGCCAGGCATTCGACATGGCGGCTGATGCCGCTTGTGGGCAGTGCAGCACAGTTCGGGGCTCAGGGCATGAGTAGCGACTACTCAATCCGGACTGATAGGTCACGCAGCAGGTCGCAGCGGGTGGGAAACTGTCCCAGTGGCCTCCGTCTGGCCCCTCGTGGGTCGTAGCCGGGAGCTCGAGCGATTCTGCGACGTACTGGCCGGCGGTGAGCGCTCGGGCGTCGTCCTCGCCGGCATGGCCGGCGCCGGAAAGACGCGACTGGCCGGCGAGTTCCTGGCCGTCGCCACCGCCCAGGGCAGGGTCACCGCCCGGGTCACCGCCGGCCAGGCCGCCGGCCGGCTGGCCTTCGGCGCCCTGAGCCCGCTCCTGCCCGCGTCGGGGGGGCCGGGCACCGAGCCGGCCGACATGCTGCAGCGGGCGCGCGAGGCCATCGTCGCCCTGGGGAACGACCGCCCCCTGGTGCTTCTCGTCGACGACGCCCACCTCTTGGACGACGCCTCGGCCACCCTGGTCCATCAACTCGTCGCCGCCCGATCGACCTTCGTGATCGCCACTGTCCGCAGCTCCGAGCCCGCCCCCGATCCGGTGATGGCCCTCTGGAAGGACGAGATGGCCGAGCGCATCGAGGTGCCGCCGCTGGGCCCCGATTTCGTCGAGGCCCTCCTCACCCGGGCCATGGGCGGCCCGTTCAGCGCCGCCACCCTCCACCGCCTGACCGAGCAGAGCGCAGGCAACGCCCTCTATCTCCGGGAGCTCGTGCTCGGGGCCCTGGAGTCGGGCACCCTGCGGGACGACGACGGCGTCTGGCGCCTGACGGGCTCACTGGTCGTGTCGAACCGGCTGGTGGAGCTCATCGAGTCCCGGCTCGCCGACGTGGGCGAGCCCGAGCGGAGGGTCCTCGACGCCCTCGCCCTCGGCCACCCCGTGGCCGTGGCAGTCCTGCTCGCCCTGACCGACACCGGCAGCCTGGAGGTGCTCGAGGAACGGGGGCTGATCGTGACCGGCCATGACGGGCGCCGGTTCGAGGCCCGGCTCGGCCACCCGCTGTACGGGGAGGTGATCCGTGCCCGGATCCCCGCCCTGCGCTCCCTGGCGGTGGCCGCCGGGCTCGCCGAACGGATCGAGGCGTCCGGCGCCCGCCGGCGGGAGGATCCGCTGCGCGTCGCCGCCTGGCGGCTGGACACCGGGGGCTCGGTGAGCCCCGACCTGCTGCTTCGCGGCGCGATGACCGCCCGCAACGCGTGGGACCTCGACCTCGCCGTGCGCCTGGTCGAGGCCGCGGTCGTGGCCGGGGCCGGGTTCGACGCCGCCCTGCTGCAGGCGGAGATCGCCGCGCTGCAGGGCCGCGCGTCCGACGCCGAGCGCCGGCTCGCAGCCTTGTGGCCCGACGCCCCGGACGACGCCCGGCGGGTGCGGCTCACGGCAGCACGGGTCGACAATCTCGTCAACGGCCTGTGTCGCTGCGGGGACGCCATCCGGGTCACGGAGGCGGCCCAGCTCCTGATATCCGATTCCGCCCTGCGCGACGCGCTCGGCGTGAAGCTGGGCTACGCCCTGCACCTCCAGGGCCGGGTGCGCGACGCCCTGCGGGTGATCGAGCCGCTCCTGGCCCGGGCCGAGGGCCAGACGCTCGTGTCGGCGTGCCACACCGGCGGCGCGTGCCTGGCCCGGGTCGGACGGGTGACGGCGGCCCTGGACGTCAGCGAGCGGGCCCGGGTGGCCTGTGCCGCCCTCGCCGAGCCGCCCCGCACCTTCCGGCCCTCGACCCACGAGCTCGTGCGGTGCAGCGCCATGTTGACCGCGGGCCGGGTGGACGAGGCCCGGCGCATCGCCGACGGCGAGTACCAGCTGGCCCTGTCCAGCGGGGCGGTCAACGGCCAGGCGGTGTTCAGCCTGATGCTGGCCCGGGTCAACCTGCTGCGGGGGACCGTCGCCGCTGCCGCCCAGCACGCCCGGGAGGCACGGGACATCCTGCGCGAGCGGCGCTGGGTGGCCCTCGTGCGCCTGTCGCTGATCCGGATGGCCATGGCGTCGGCGATGGCGGGCTCTGAGAAGGAGGCCCGCGCCGCCCTGTCCGAGCTGGACGCCCTGGGCCTCCCCGGCGGCGACCTCCCCGGGCTCGAGTTGCTGCGGGCCCGGGCATGGACCGAGGTGGCGTCGGGCGACGTCGGCGCCGCGTGTGTCGCGCTCCGGACGAGCGCCGATCTGGGCGAGCGGAGCGGTGACCGGGTGGGCGAGTCCAAGGCGCTGCACGACCTGGCGCGACTGGGGCGGGCCGACCAGGTCCGGGGGCGTCTGGCCGAGCTCGCCCGCCTGATGCAGGGAGAGCTGGCGGCGGCGCGGGCGCACCACGCCGCCGCCCTGGCCGCCCATGACGTCGCCGGGCTGGGCCGGGTCGCCGATGCCTTCGAGGAGATGGGCACCTGGCTGTACGCGGCGGAGGCTGCGGCGACGGCCGCCGTGGCGGTGCGCCGGGCCGGCGACCTGCGCCGTGCGGCGGCCTTCGAGCTGCGCGCCGCCGCCCTTGCCCGGCGCTGCGAGGGCGCCGTCTCCCCTGCGCTGCGGGCCGTGGAGAGCCACGCCCTGCTCAGCGGCCGCGAGCTCGAGGTGGCGACCATGGCTGCGGGGGGCATGTCCAACCGGGAGATCGCCACACGCCTGTCGCTCTCGGTCCGCACTGTCGAAAACCAGCTCCAGCGGGTGTACGGCAAGCTCGGGGTCGCCCGCCGGGCCGAGCTGCCCGGGGCGCTGGCCGCTGTCTGAACTCGCGCTAGGCGACAGCCGCCGGCTCGGGCGCGGGGATGTCGGCGGCCTCCAGGGCGACGAGGGCCTCGTCGGTCACCTCGGCCAGCTGCACGACGCGGCTGGCCTGGTTGGCCACCGCCGCCTCGAACAGGTTGCGGACGAGCCGGGCGTTGCCGAAGCCCTGGACGTGGGGGAGGGCGGCCAGGTGGTCCTGCACCGCCTGCCGGGCATCGGCGGTCGGGAGGTAGTGGGCGTGGGCGGCCATGTCGTCGAAGATGTGCCCGAGCTCCGCGTTGCTGTAGTCCTCGAAGAAGATGGTCTTGGGGAAGCGTGAGCGCAGGCCCGGGTTGGCGTCGAGGAAGACGGCCATCTCGGCCGGGTAGCCGGCGACGATCAGGACGAGCTCGTCGCGGTGGTCCTCCATCAGCTTGACGATCATGTCGATGGCCTCGTGGCCGAAGTCCCGGTCCTCGCCCCGGGCCAGGGCGTGGGCCTCGTCGATGAGCAGGACGCCGCCCAGGGCGGCGGCGAAGGCCTCCTTGACCTTGATGGAGGTCTGGCCGATGTAGCCGGCCACCAGCCCGGAGCGGTCCGTCTCGACGAGCTGGCCCTTCGCCACCACGCCGAGGGCGCGGTAGATCTCGGCCAGCATGCGGGCCACGGTCGTCTTGCCGGTCCCCGGGTTGCCGGTGAACACCAGGTGCCGGCTGTGCCCGACCACGGGCAGGCCCCGTTCGGTCCGCAGCTTCTCCACCCGCAGGAGGTTGGTGACCAGCTTGACCTCGGCCTTGACCGGGGCCAGGCCGACGAGGCCGTCGAGCTCGGCCAGGACCTCCTCCAACGGGCGCGCCGGTGGAGCCGCAGGAGTGGGTGCGGGCGAGGTGGACGGAGCCGGCTCCGGAGCCCGGACGGGCGCCGCCCGGGCCGTGACCACGGGGCCGCCGGGCCGGCTGACCCCCGCGGTGTCCATGGCCTGGAGGAGCAGCGACCGGAACCGCTCGACCGACGTCAGCTCGGCGTGGGACGGGTAGTCGTCGAGGGCGAACACCGCGTGGGCGATGTCGACCGCGCCCAGGTAGTACTGCCAGGCGTGGTCGGTGCCGGACCGGACGTCCGCTTCAAGCAGGACGTCGAACAGCGGCGAGGGGGCGTCGAGGAAGGAGCGACGGCCGGCGAGCAGGCCGGCGGCGCGGAGGGCGTCGGGGGCGGCGGCGCGGGCGACGGTGTCGAACCGGCCGGCGAAGACGCGGACGAACGCCCACAGCTCGTCGTCGGTGTGGCGCCCGTCGGAGTCGATGAAGGCGGCGACGAGGTTCAGCGCCTCCAGGCCTGTGTCCTTGACCAGTTGGTCCTCGAACAGGCGGTCCTTGGACAGGTCGTCGACGAGCCGGTCTCCACCGGTCTTCCCGGCGGCCAGCCCGACGAGGACCGGGGCGATGGCGCCGATGAAGGCGTCGACCGGCCGGGCGAGGGGGCTGTCCACGCCGGCCAGTGTGGCCGATGCCGATGCGGGCCGGCGGCGCTACCGTTTTCGCCGTGGGGGAGCGACCGGCGACGATCGAGCAGCTGCTGGCGAGGATGGACGACCTCCTCGCCCCCCTGGAGGAGCGCAAGGATCCGATCCGGCTGTTCCTCGCCACCTACCGGCGCACCACCGTCGCGGTGGAGGCGGAGCTGGCACGGGGTGGCTTCACCGACCGGGCGTGGGTCGAGGGCTGGGACATCGGCTTCGCCGGGCTCTACCTGGATGCCATCGAGCAGTGGGAGGCGGGCGCGACCCCTCCGGGCCCGTGGGCCGTGGCCTTCCGGGCCTCGAAGGAGGGCCCGGCGCTACCACCGCTGCGCCACGTGCTGCTGGGCATGAACGCCCACATCAACTACGACCTGCCGCAGTCGCTCCTCGCCGCCATCACCGACGAGGAGCTCGACGACTCCGCCGTGGTGGCCCGGCGGGCGTCCGACCACGCCCACATCGACGACATCCTGTTGTCCCGGGTCGATCCCGAGGACGTCGAGCTCACCAAGGTCGAGCGGCCCGGGGACCGCACCCGGCTGGACAACCTGCTCAGCCCGTTCAACAAGGCGGGCACCAAGCGGTTCCTCAAGGAGGCGCGCCGCAAGGTCTGGCACAATGCCACGCTGCTGAGCGCAGCCCGACGCCACGGTCCCGACGCGCTGGCCGCCAGGTTGGCCGAGCTGGAGGCCCTCTCGGAGCAGCGCATCGCCGATCTCCGGGCCCCCGGCCAGGTCCTGTTGAAGCTGGCGGTGAAGGGCTTCGGGGTCCAACTTCGCACGTAGGTGCGCAGATCCTCCATTGCGGGGCGGTCGCCGCGGTGGCAGTTTGGCCGGCGTGGCGGAGGTTCCCGACGTCTGGAGAACGGAGCTGCCGGACCGGCGGCCGCTTTACGACCGCCCGCCGTCGTTCGGGGTCGCCCGGGACGCCGAGCTCATGCGCCAGGGCATCCCGCCCCCGCCCATCCGCCGCCAGCCGTCCCGCTCGTCACGGCGGGCGGCGCGGGAGATCGACCGTGCCCATCCGCTGGACCACCGGGTCTGGCAGTGCCGGTCCCGGGCGCGGGAGGCGCCGATCTACGGCCGGGCGTGGACCCACCTGCGCCACCGGTGGAGCTCGGGGGAGCACGGACCGGCTGATGCGTGGCACGCGCTGCTGTGCCGCCGTGGCCGCCACGAGTTCCGCGGCGGCCACATGATACAGCTGGGGAGCAAGGCGGTCTTCGTCGAGCGACGGTGCATCTGGTGCGACGCGGAGCCGGATTGAGGCGTGCGGCGCCGCTCGCGCTAGTTCGACTTGCCGTCGACCGACAGCAGGAGCAGGGCGATGTCGTCGGCCTGGTGGCCCGAGCCGATCATCTCCGCCAGCAGGTGGTCGCAGAGCTGGGCGGGGGGGAGGGCGGCGCCCGCAGCCGCAGCCCTCGCCAGCCTGGCCAGGCTCTCGTCCCAATCGACGTCGCGTCGCTCGACCAGGCCGTCGGTGAACATCACGACGGTGGCGCCCGGCTCGAGATCGAGCTTCAGCTCCTCGCCGTCGGCCGCCATACTGTGCAGCCCGGACCCGAGCGCCGGGAGCGGGTCGATGGTCAGCACCTCGACGGTGCCGTCGGCGTGGATGAGGAGGGGGGCCGGGTGACCGGCGCTGGCCACGGTGAGGGTCCGGGACGACGGCTCGTACCCGGCGTACAGGACGGTGGCGAAGCCGCCGTCGCCGACCAGCGTCCAGTACCGGTCGATGCGGCGGATGGCATCCACGGCCCCGTCGGCGTCCACGGCGGACAGCCGGACGGTGTTGCGGAGCTGGCCCATGACCGCGGCGGCGGCCAGGTCGTGACCGCCGACATCGCCCACCGCGATGGTGACGCAGCCGCTGGGATGGGTGAGGGCGTCGTACCAGTCGCCGCCGATCTCGGCGTGGTGGCTGGCCGGGAGGTAGACGGCCGTCAGCGACGCCCCCTCGATGGAGGGAAGCGACCGGGGCAGGAGGCTGCGTTGCAGGGTGATGGCCGCGGTGCGGGCCTGTTGGTAGAGCCGGGCGTTCTCGATGGCGATGGCGGCGTGGCCGGCGATGCCCACGACCAGGCGCTCCGACGCCTCGGTGAACACGTCGACGTCCGGGTGGCCGAAGAACAACCCGCCCAGGACCTCGCCGTCCCTGGACGTCACCGGCACCGCCAGGTAGCTACACATGCGCGGGTGACCCTCGGGCATGCCGAAATGGGGCTCGTTGCGGCCGTACCGGGCGTCGCGGGTGATGTCGGGCGAGCGGATGGGCGCCTCGCCGGCGAAGGTGGGGCCGAACACAGCGGTGCTCCGGGGCAGGCCGAAGTGCTCGAAGGCGGACATCGGCGCGCCGGACAGGGTGTACAGGACGTGGGCCTCACCCTCGTTTACGACGTTGTAGAAGAACGCTCCGACCGATGCCCCGGACAATTCGGTGCCGGCGTCGGTCACCGCCTGGACGAGGCGCTGGACGTCGAGCTCGCGGGCCAGGGCGGTGCCGACCCCGTGGAGGGTGTCGATGATCTGGCGGTCCTGGCGCAGCTCCGCCTCGGCATGCTTGCGCACCACCCCTAGGGCCAGGGAGTCGGCGACCGAGGCCAGCACCTCGAGGGTGGCCTCCTGCAGCTCGTGCCGGGAGAAGAGTCCCAGGACGCCGACCAGCTGGGGGCCGATCTCCAGCGGGTAGCCGGCGAAGGCCACCATCCCCTCCCGCCGGGCCCACGCCTTGTCGCTGACGTCGGGATCGTCGGCGACGGCGTTGGTCAGGTGCGGACGCCGGTCCAGGGCGATGCGGCCGATCTTGAACGCGCCGACGGGGATGCGGCCGTGCCCGCCGTCGAGGTGGGTGTACAGGCCGGCGCTGGCCTGCAGGACCAGGGTCTGCGTCGCTTCGTCGAGCAGCCAGATGCGGGTGAAGGCGGCGTCGAGGCGGGCGACGACGGACTCGGCGCAGCGCTGGAGGAGGTCGGCGAGGGTTTCCTCGCCGGCCAGGGCGCGCAGGACATCGGCGAGCAACCCGAGGTGGGGGTGGTCCGTCGTTGCCGCTGTGTCGACCACCGGCGCCAGTATCGCACCCTGCCCAAGGCGGGATGGCGGGCGTCTACGTCGCAGCGTCGAGGCAGTCCAGCAGCTCGCTGGCCAGGGCACCGGAGAACGGCGGGCCCCAGGGCAGGACCGCCTCGAACACGGGTACGCGTTCCGAGAGGGCGGCGAGGAACACGAGGCGGGCCTGCAGGACCTCTGGGGTTCGCCAGCCCAGAATGCGCGGGTACCGGCTCAGTCCCATGAACGCCTCGGCACCCCGCAGCCTCCGGAGCTCGACGGTGTCGTTGGTGCGGGACGGTAGGGGAATGACGATTCGGCTCAGCTCCAGGTCGCCTGGCGGGGCGACCTCGAAGGCGATCGCCACCTTGCCGTCGGGCGACTTGCGTATCGAGGGCATCGGGTCCATGCCGTCCAGGACCGACAGTGACGTCTGCCGCAGCCGGAGCTCGGAGGAGCGGCCCAGGCAGTGCGCGCCCCGCTCGAGATCGAGGTGCAGGACGTCGTCGCACACCAGGCGGCCTCCGGCCGCGCACATCGTCGCCGCCATGGTGGACTTGCCGGCGCCGGAGTGCCCGACGAAGGCGGTACAGACGCCGTCGGTCTCCACCGCCGAGCCGTGCAGGAGGCTGCGCCCGGCCAGGCCGAGGTAGAAGGCGGTGATGGTGCCACCCAGCAGGACGGAGATGAACTCGGGGGCGACCTTGTCGTCGATCCGGCACTCGATGGTCCGGGCCGCGACGTCGATCACGAAGTCGCCCCAGCCGTGGGTTCGGAACACGTGGTTCTCAGCGGTGCGGGTGGCGGTGTAGTACCGGGATCCGGCGACGGTCAGCTCGGCGACCACCTCGCCGGGGGGCGCCCCGGTGCCGACGGGGGCCGGCAGGCCGCAGAAGATGTCCAGGTCGAATCCGTTCCCGTCGTCGGCGAGGGGAAGAGCGTGGAGGGGGACCTCCGAGCGCACCCGCAGGCCGTGGAGCTGGTACGAGCCGGGTGACACCGCTACAGGCCGAGGGGGAGGAAACCCCGGTCCGATTCCAGGCTCACGCCGCCCACCTCGAGCCACGCATGGGCGGTCATGACCTGGCCATCCCTAGCCACACCTAACCGCATGGCCGGCTGGTGACGGCGCAGGGCGTGGCCGACGACGAGCGATTCCCGCAGGCACGGGCCTGCCCCGTACGGCCAGTGGGCCAGCAGCCGGTGGGCGAACCGGGCCCGGCGCAGCTCGTCGGCGCTGAAGCCGTCGACGGGCAGACCGGCCGACCCGGGACCGGGGTCGAGGGAAAGCTGCAGGGTCACTCCCAGCCAGCCGGCCAGGCGCCCGACGGGGACGGAGCGGACCGCGACCTCGACGAGGACCAGCACGGCGGTCACCTGGGCCATGGCGAGCAGATCCGCCGGCCGGAGCCGGGTGGCCGCCTGCACGACCCGCCGCAAACGCGACCGGCCAGAGCGCGGGTAGGTCAACGCTCGAGAAGCCCCAGCTCGTCCAGGCTGGCCAGATAGGCCTCGACGTCGGCCGCGGCCTGCTCGGGCCCGACATCGAACGACGCCACCAGCGCATCGGTGAGCTGGGAACGGGTCGCCCCTTCGAGGAGGAGCGGCCAGAGCACGCTGCCGCTGGCGTTGGCGCTGAAATAGGTCGAGGCTTGCAGGTCGAGGGCCACGACCTCGCCATCGACCTCCCGCCAGGTGACGCGGTCCGCTCGAACCCGCACGGTCTGCACGTCGGCCACGCTACAGCGGAGCCGGGTCGACCATCTCGCCGACCGGGCGCGATGATCCTTCCTCGGCCAGCCAGGCGGCCTGGAGGAGGCAGTTGGTCCCGGCGTGCGGCAACGGCCGCTGCCATTCCTCGCGGAGCGCCTCGGCGTCGACCAGCTCAGGATCGAGTCCGGCCCCGGACCACCGCTTGATGAAGGCCCGGCTTGCGGCGCCGACCACCACGCCGTTGAAGTACGCCTTGGTCTGGCGGTCGAGCAGTTCGGGCGGGAGCACGTCGGCGAACAGCATCCCCATGATCTCGCTCCGGCCGGAGAAGCCGACCCGACCCCCTTTGGCAGCCAGGCTGTTGACGAACATTGGATCGAGGAAGGGTTGAATGATCTCAGCGCCCTCCTCACGGGCGATGACCTTCATGTTGTGCATGGCGGACATCGGGCCCCGCTGTCGGATGCGCCGGCGAACCGCAGCATCCCAACGCAGCGGTTCCGAGGTGTCGTCGGCGATGAGGTCCCGCGTGAACCGCTCGGCGACCGCCGGCCGCAACCATGGCCGGGCGCTCCACTGCTTGTGTCGGCGCGCCACGATCGCCCGCCGGACCGGCAAGGGAGCGAGCACGCCGATCGCGGTGCGGGCGGTCGCCCTGCTGGGCCGGCGCCGGGCGGCCAGCAGCAGCGGGGTGACCCGTTGGGAGCCCAGGATTTCATCGCCGCCGTCCCCCGTGAGCAGCGTCCCGCCGTTGGCCAGGCCGAAGAGCGGCCAGTGGGCGTACACCATCGCCGGGAACAACTGCCCGTGCTTGCGCATCCCCCGCTGCGCGGGACCGCCCAGGATGTCGAAGTTGTCCTCCGCCTCGACCCGCTGCCAGTCGGCGACGCCGAGGTGACCGATGACCGTCTCCTGCCACGATGACTCGTCGGACCCGGGGTCGTCGGTGAACACGTGGGTACCGGCGATCGGCGGGTCGAGGCCTTCGCGATCGGCCAGGTGCTTGGCGACCGCCAGAACGGCGGATGAGTCCCGGCCACCCGAGAAGGCGATGATGCAGGGGGGCTTGCGCAACCCGTTGAGCACCGCCTGCTCAAATGCAGCCCGGGCGTTGCCAGAGGCAACGCCCGGGTTTGGCGTGAGCGGCGGGTCGAATCCGGCGACCCAGCCAACCGCTGTCTCATATCCGGACAGTCGAAACAGCCCGTCCGAGCCCAGGCATTGGGCGACGGTGCCGTTCATCGCCGGACCCGACGCCGCCTTATAGCCGCCAGAGGCCCCAGCTTGGGATTCGATATGCCTAGGACCCGGGGTTGAAGCCCTGGCCGATCTGGCCGATCGGCACGTCGTTGATGTGGTTGGTGTTGTTCGCGGCCGTCAGGTCGGCCAGCGAGCCCCAGACGGTGATCCTGGGAGCCACGTAGCCGGTGCGCTTCGATCCGGTTGCGGTCGTCATAGTATTCTCCCGTTGTCGCAGAACCCGCCCGGGTGGACAAGCCAGCCAAATATATGCTCAGCGGCGGCCAATCTGCAAGTCGGGGCCGGTCAGACCTCGCTGTAGCCGTAGGCCGACGCTTGGAGGGTGAACATCTCAGCATAGGCCCCGCACCGCTCCATCAAGGTGGCGTGGGTCCCCTCCTCGACGATCGTTCCTTCGCTCAGCACGTAGATCCGGTCGGCCGAGCGCACGCTGCTGAACCGGTGGGAGATCAGCAGTACGGAGCGACCCTGGGCCAGCTCCTTGATCCGGTCGAAGAGGTCCCGCTCGGCGCGGGGATCCAGGGCGGCGGTGGGCTCGTCCAGGACGATGAACGGCGCGTCACGGAAGAACGCCCTCGCGAGCGCCACCCGCTGCCACTGACCGATCGAGAGGTCACTGCCGCCGAAGTACTGGGGGCCGAGGCGGGTGGCGTAGCCGTTGGGGAGAGCAGCCAGGTACACGTCGGCGCCCGCCTGCCTGGCCGCGTCGACGATCGCGTCCTCGTCACCGATCCGCTCATGGCGACCGACGCCGATGTTCTCCGCCGCGCTCAGGAAGTATTTGAGGTAGTCCTGGAAGACCACGGCCACGCTGTTCCGGAGCTGTTCCGGGTCCAGGTCGTTGGCATTGATACCGTCCCATGTCACGGTACCGGAGGTCGGGGGATAGAGCCCGGCCAGCAGTTTGGCCAGCGTGGTCTTGCCCGAGCCGTTCTGGCCGACGAGGGCCACCACCTCCCCGGCGCGTACGTGCATGGAGACGTTCCGCAGGCTGGGCTCGCCCCGGCTCGGGTAGGTGAACGTCAGATCCTCGGTCGACAGCAGGGAGAAGCTGTCGGGGGCCGGGCGGGTGGGGCGGCGGGCCTTGATGACGGGCATGGAGTCGACGAAGGTCGTGAAGTCCTCCAGGAAGAGCGAACCTTCGTACAGCGACCCTGCGCCGCTCGCCAGGCCCTGCAGCCGCTGGCCCAGCAGCACGATCGCCCCGGCTGCGGTCGTGGCCCCCGCAGGATCGATGCGGCCGTTCGTGGCCAACCAGATGAGCACGCCCACCGCGGCGGCGGTGAGGAAGGACGTCGCCAGGCCGCCGGCCAGGCCCAGTCTCAGGCGGCGCTTCACCACGGCGCGAAGATCGGCGATCCGGGCCTCCAGCAGCCGGTCGTGGCGGTTGCGCAGGAAGCTGCCCAGGTTGAAGGCCCGAACTTCCTTGGCCTCGTCCTTGCCGGAGAGAATCTGTCTGATGTAGAAGCGGGACCGGTCCCGCTCGGTCTGTTCGATCGAGAACTCGTGGGACGCCCTGCTGGCCATCAGGGACGCCAGCCAAGCCGGCACGTAGGCCAGGACGACGAGAAGAAGGAAGATGGGCTGCAGCAGGAGTAGGGCGGCCCCGATGCCGGCGATGGCGAACAGCGAGCTCAGGATGCCGACGACCCCGGAGGCCATCTGGGAAGGGCGGAGCTCGCCGTTGACCATCGCCCGTTGCAGACGGTTGTGGAACGACGGCCGCTCGTACGCCAGGAGATCCACGGCGGTGGCGACCTCGAGGACCTGGCCGACGGCGTGGCGGCTTGTCAGCTCGGTGATGAGACGTTCCTGCTCCGACTTGGCCATGCCTGCGAAGGAGACGAGCGCGCTCACCACGGCCAGGGCGACCAGCTGAGGGACCACGCCAGCGAAGCCGCCACCGGTGTTGCGCGACGACAGCACAGCGCTGAGCACCTGCTTGGCCAGCAGGAGCTGGGCGGCGGTGGCCACCCCGGCGAGCAATTGGAGGGTGACCGAGCTCACGAACTCCCGACGGGCGGCCCGGTAGCAGAGGCGGACCGAGCCGGCGACGAGACGGGGGAGCCTCCGCAACGGGCGGGAGGCCACCGGCAGGAACAGCTCGTCGATGTTGAACGGCTCCTCCTCCATGGCCGGAGCCTACGGGGTGGTCAGCCGGCCTTGCCGTAGAAGAGGCGCTCGACCACGGCCCGGCAGCGGCGGGTCACCCGCCGGTACTGCTCGCGCAGGTCGTGAGGTCCGGTGCCGAGCGACCGTGCCAGCCGGGCCAGCTGCTCGGGGCGGCTCGGGAGGGCGTCGCCGG
>JALYYN010000313.1 GCA_030946525.1 Actinomycetota bacterium
GTTCAGCTGGGATCGGGAGCCTTCGATGGCCTGGCGGACGACCTCCTCGACGTGGATGGGATCGATCCCCATGGCCTGGCCGATGTGCACGGACCAGATCTCCGAGCGGAGGTTCGTCTCGAAGTCCAGCGCGCTGCGGACGTCGGCTCGGGCGGCCTGGCGGTTCTGGCTGACCATGACGAACGTGGCCAGGAAAATGGCCTCCAGGCTCACGATCATGGTGAGGAGGCCGAACGGGAACTTGTCGAACTCGAGGCCGGCGCCGGCGAGCCCGACGTTGAGGAGGATCCACACCCCGAACCAGACGGAGTGGATGTACACGAAGTTCAGGGAACCAGCGAACGCGGTCACCTTGTCGGCGGTGCGGTCCTCCGCCCGCTTCAAAGTCCGGATGATGGTCCGCTCGTCCTTGATGCGCCCGGACAGCACCGGGAACAGGTTGCCGTCCTCCACGCCGTCGGCTTGGTCGATGATGCGGCAGGCCGGACAGGTCAGGGCGTGCTCGGAATCCCCCATGGCGGCAGCTTCGCGCAACCCGCCACACTCGGGGCCGCGGAACGGGGCGATCGGGCGCCCGGGTCGATCAGACCTGGCTCACCTGGACCCGGGAGACGACCGGGGCTCCCGGCTGCCACTTCCCGGTGGCCGAGGTCCACTGGTACCCGAGGAAGCTCACCAAGGTGATGTGGTACGTGTAGCCGTGGGCGACGAGCCAGCTTGCGATCGTCCAACCGCGGGCATCGGGCACCGACGAGTTCAGCGCAGGAGACCCCAACTCGGTCGAAACCGCGGCTGCGAGCGAGCCCTGGTCGGCGGTCTGGGCCTGCGGCTCGAACCGGCAGGAGAACGCCGCGGACGTCTCCCCGGTGAGGGCATCGGCGAGGACCCGCCCGTCGTGCTCCCAGGGTCCGTACGCGTCGGGCGCGGCGCTGCGCTGGACGGCCTGGGCCGCGTCGCCGACCGGGAGGGTTTCCCAGCCCGGCACCTTGCGCAAGGCGGCGTAGAAGGCGGTGGCCGCGTAGTTGGGATCCATCAGTTCCGCAGGCGTACCCCACCCCTGCGACGGGCGCTGTTGGAAAAGCCCGATCGAGTCGAGGTCGCCGAAGGGCAGATTGTCGAGCTTGGACTCCTGCAGGGCGGCGACGAGGGCGACGGTCACGGCATGGTCCGCCAGCCCGTCCCGCTTGCCGACGGCGGCGATGGTGGCTGCGTTGGCCGCCCGACTCAAGCTGAGCGTCACCCGCCCCGCCGGCGAGACGACCACACACGTGGGCGGCGGCTTGAGCACGGACGGCGACCGGAGAAGGACCACGCCGACGACCGCTGCGACGACGACGCCGACGGTTGCGAATGCTCGTCGTCGCGTGTTCCGGCGGCCCACTTGATGTCTCCTTGGCGATGAGCGGAGCGGTTCCACGCGGGTCGCAGGGAGCGTCGGACGCAACGCGCCGTTCCTCTCCTCGATCGGACTCCAGTCTGGCATGGGACCGCGTGTTCGCGGGGCCGGGAACTTAATCGGTTCTCATACGACGCTCATCGGCTTCACATGTTGTTTCACCGAGGATGGGCGGCGGCATGGACTCGGACATCGGCGACAGGTCTGGCGACCGGCGGTCAGGAGGACAGGAAGAGGTCGTCGCCGTACGGGTCCCCCGGATACGACCACAGCTCGGTGATCTGGGTTCCCGAGATCCTGAACACCTGGACGAGCCGGCTGGTGCGGGTGGCGCCGTGGCGGGACGCCGTGCTCTCGACGAGGGCGACGCCGTGGGAGCCGTCGGCCATGAGGGCGTACGCCTCCAGGTGGGCGGTGCCGTCGGTGAGCTCCATGAGCCGGGTGACGATGCCCAGCACCTCCTCCTTGCCCTCGTGGTCGCCGGCGACGGGGCTGTGCCCGGGGACGTGCCAGATCACGTCGTCGGCGAACAGGTCGTCGAGCGCCTCCATGTCGGCGGCGGCGTACGCGGCGTAGGCCCGGCGCAGGATCTCGACGTTGGGGTGCTCTTCCACGGATCCATCCTGCCCGGATCTGCTCGGATGGATGCCCTGTCTGTCAGGCTGAGCTGATGTCGCTCCGTGCGGTCGGAGGCCCTCGATGACAGAGAACCTGCGGGCGCAGCGCGGTACCAGTGCGGACCTGTTCGCCAAGTGCTCGTCACGGCGGGTGGAGGAGTACCGGTTGGCCAGGTCCGTGGGCCTCCTTCCCTACTTCCAGGAGATGGCCAGCGCGTCCGGGCCGGTGGTGACCCTTGATGGCCACGACGTCATCATGCTGGGCTCGAACAACTACCTCGGCCTCACCGACGATCCCCGGGTGAAGGCGGCCGCCATCGAGTCGATCGAACGCTACGGCAGTGGGTGCACCGGCAGCCGGCTCATGAACGGCACCCTTCCCGTCCACCGTGAGCTGGAGGAGGAGCTGCGCGACTGGGTCGGTGGCGACGCCTGCCTGGTCTTCACGACCGGCTATGCCGTCAACCTGGGCGTGATATCGACTCTGGTCGGCGCCAGGGACGTGGTGTTCGTCGATGCCGCCAGCCACGCCAGCATCATCGACGGGGCCCGGATGGCGGCAGGGTCGATGAAGTCGTTCCGCCACAACTCCGTGGAGGCCCTGGAACGGCGGTTGCGGGAATGGTCGGCGAACGCGGAAGGCGCCGCCGCCCTGGTCGCCGTCGACGGCGTCTACTCCATGGAGGGCGACCTGGCTCCCGTCCGGGCCATCGCCGACGTCTGCACCGCGACCGGCTCGCGCTTCCTGGTCGACGAGGCCCACGCCCTGGGGGTGGTCGGTCCGGCAGGGGCGGGGACAGCGGCCGGGGCCGGCGTGACGGCCGACCTGGTCATGGGCACCTTCTCGAAGTCCCTCGCCTCCTGTGGTGGCTTCGTGACCGGGCCGAGCGACGTGATCGACTTCCTCCGGGTCTCGTGCCGGCCGTTCCTGTTCACCGCCTCGGGCGTCCCGGCCGCCCTCGCCGCCGCCCTCGCCGCCACCCGGATCGCCCGTGCCGAGGCCTGGCGGCGGGAGGCCGTCGCCGAGCGGGCCACCCAGCTGCGCAACGGTCTTCGCGAGCTCGGCTACGTCGCCGGGCCCGACGAGGGCGGGGCCATCGTCTCCATCCAGATCGGCGACGACTGGGCGGCCGCCCAGCTGTGGCGGACGTTGGTCGACGCCGGCGTGTACACGAACTGCGCAGTGGCGCCGGCGGTCGCGCCCGGTCGTGCGCTGTTGCGGACGTCGGTCATGGCGACGCACACCGAGCGCCACATCCATGACGCACTGGTCGCCTTCGAGGAGGCGCAGTCGACGTCGGGCTGACCGGGGCGACCGGTTCCATCGGGTGCCGGCTGCTTCGCCTGCTCCTCGCAGACCGTGACGTGGCCACCGTGCGCTCGGTGGCCCGCCGCCCGCTGCCGGCCATGCCGAAGCTGGTGCACGTGACCGCCGACCTGTGCGAGCCGGCCGCCCGGCGGGCGCTGGAGGGTGTCGACGTCCTGTGGCACCTGGCCTTCCAGCTGTGGCGGTCGGGCGGCTCCGACCAGCTCGGTCCGGTCAATCTCGACGGCACCCGGAACGTCCTGGCCGCGGAGCCCGGCCGGGTTGTCTTCGCCTCCTCGGCTGCGGTCTACGGCGCCTGGCCCGACAATCCGGTGCCTCTCACCGAGAGCCACACGCCCCGGCCCAACCGCGAGGTGACCTATGCCGCCGAGAAGCTGGAGGCCGAGGCCCGCTGCCTCGACGCCGCGCCGACGGCCGTCCTGCGCCTGTCGGCCGTGCTCGGTCCCCACGCCGATGCCCGGGTCAGGCGGGCCACCCAGGGGTACCGACTCGCGGTGCCGGCGGTACGCGGCGTCGGTCAGGCGCTCCAGTTCCTCGACGAGGACGATGCGGCCACCGCGCTGCACCAGGCCGGGAAGTCCACCGCCACCGGGGTGTTCAACGTCGCCACCGACGACTGGCTGGACGAGGACCACATCGCCCGCTTGAGCGGAGGGCGGGTGGTGCGCCTGCCCTTGAAGGCGATGCTGACCGGATCGGAGGTGGCGGCCCGCCTGCGCCTGCTTCCCTTCGGCGCCGACCGGGCCGTCCTGCTCAACGGACCCCTGGCCCTGGACCCCACGGCCGCGGCCGGCGCCTTCGGCTGGCGACCGTCCCACCGGTCCGACGAGGTGTTGACCCGGTCCCTGTGCAGGTGAGTGGGATCGCACTCCCAAGCGGAGCGTGCTCGGCGAGGTGGATCGCGCTCCGGCTTCGCCGGCGAGGGCGACCACCGGCGATACTCATCGTCGTGGCCGCCCCTGCCATGAGTATCTGTGCCGGCAACAGGTGGCGTGCAGACTCTCTACAACGGGTGCTCGTACATCCGCCAGGTCTTCGTGTGACGCCCGCCGAGGGCCTCGCACGCCTTGTTCATGGCCGTGTTGGAGGCGAGGACCCAGGAGCCCTCTGCCCAGCGGGCGTGGGGGCGGGCTATTACCCGCTGGGCCAGCTCGTGGTAGAGGAACGGCCCCAGCGCCCGGCTGCGGACTTCAGGGTTGACGCCGAGGGCCAGGATCCGCACGCCGCCCACCCGCCGGACGCCGAGGACGAGGCGGAGCCAGCCGAGCGGCAGCAGGCGCCCCGAACGGAGGCCGCGCAGCGTCTCGTTGACATCGGGCAGGGCGAGGGCAGCGCCCACCGGTTCGCCGGAGGCCCGCTCGGCGAAGAGGACGAGC
>JALYYN010000336.1 GCA_030946525.1 Actinomycetota bacterium
CCCAGCAGAAGGAGATGGGTGTCGAAGAGTTGGGCCCGAGGATTGCCAACGGTGACTCGGCGGCCGTCGGTACCACGGCGGATCCGGCCCCGCTCTCCGCCACCCTCGCCGGCGCCCACCCCACCGCCGCCCCTTCGACGATCGCCACCCCGACGATCGAGACCCCGACGATCGAGACCCCGACGATCGAGACGTCGCCACCGCCACCGCCCGCGCCACCGACACTCGACCTGCCCCCTCCGGCGTCACCGGCCCCGACAGCCGATATGACGCCGACGGTTGACACTACGCCGACCATCGACCCGCCGCCGGCGCCGACCATCGACCCGCCGCCGCCTGCGCCGCCGACCCGGCCGATCGACACACCGCCCCCGGCGCCGCAGCCTGTCCCGGCGGTCGATCCCCCGCCCGTGTCGGCCGCCAAGAAGCACCGTTGGGCCTGGCTGGCCGCCGCGGCCGCGGCCGTGGTCGTCGTCGTGGGCGTCGGCACGGCCATCGCCATGAGGGGAGGCAGTGACTCCACGGGCACCGCGGCCGCCACCGTGGCCAAGAACACTGTCCCCGCCACCGCTCCGGCAACCAGCACAACCACCGTGGCCGTTGCCCCCATCGCCGCCAATCCGGTGGTCCACTTCTCCGTCGTCGACAAGGTGCTCCCCGACGACAAGGCCGACGACGTCGAGCTCACCATCGACAACGGGCCGACCGTCCGTTTCGCGGGCAGCCCGGACGGGGGCTTGCAGCCCCAACCGCTTACCGTCACCGGAGCCGGCAAGCATCATTACAAGTTGACCGTCGTCACCACCACCAAGGCCGGCACCAAGAGCACGGTGACGGGGTCGGGCAACCTGGATGTGCACGAAGGCCGCCAGTTCGACGTCGCCACGGTGGAGAACGAGCCCGGTTTTGTGTGCCTGGCGCTGGAGAACAAATGCCAGGACTGATCCCCGTGGGTGCTCGCTACCTCGCTCAGTCCGTCCCGGGCCGGTAGCGCACCCACCCGCCCGCCTCGACGGAGGTGTCGGTGGTGCAGTTCCCGGGATGATGGGTGGTCTGGGTGAGCTTCGCCGTGGAGGCGGTGGTGCCCACGAAGCCGGTGGGCGGGAAGGAGAAGACGTCGGCATGGAGACGTCCCGGCGCCTAGCTGGAGTAGCCTCGAATCCTGGTGAGCCTCTTGCGGATGTACGGCGTGTCTTCCTGTATCCTTTCGCGCGGGTGAGCGAACACCGGACCTGGTTGGTCCGCTTTTGGTGCCGCTGCGGCTGGCTGGGGCGTACGGTAATGGTCGGGCTGGCTGTGGGGTCGGTGTGTTTCGTACTCCTGCTCATGAGCGTGATCGGCGCCCTGGCCAGGCCCGGCAACGAGAGCTTCTCGGCCAAGTGGGCCGACGTCCTGCGCGACCACCATGCGAGCTTCATCGTCATGCCGTTGGAGGACTGGTATTTCACCCGCGCCCAACCCGCCAAGGGTGGCCAGCCGAAGGGACTGAACCGAATCCCCGGAGTGGCGCTGCCCACTGTCCCGGCGTCCGGAGCTTCGACCACGCTTCCACCCCCGCCGAAGGTGGAGGCGCCCCGGCACCTCACGCCGCCGCACGACGTCGAGCTGGTGGTGCAACCCCCCCTTGACGACGAGGGCAAATGGCTGCCCGCCGGTCCGATGATCAAGGGCACGCCGGGGATGTACGTCGCCCAGTTCCGGGCCGACAGCGTGTACACCAGCCAGATCACCACGGCCGCGTGGATCGACCCAATGTTGTTGCGCGTCCGCCTCAACCCCGGTGACGGGGAGCCCGGTGGCACGTGGTCGGTGCCACCATCGATCACCGGCGACGCCCTCCGGCAGATCGTCGCCGCGTTCAACGGTGGTTTCCGTTTCAAAGAAGCCCAGGGAGGTTTCCACCTCGAGGGCCGCGACGCAGTGGCGTTGCGGGAAGGAGCGGCGTCGATCACCATCGACAACGATGGCCACGTCAACATCGGCAAGTGGGGCAGCGACGTGGGCCTGGGCGACAAGACCGAGGCCGTGTTGCAGAACCTGACCCTGCTCGTCGACGGCGGCCAGATCGATGCCTCGGTGAGCCACAACGACACGCGGGCGTGGGGGGCCACCCTCAAGGGCAGCATCGCCGTAGCCCGGTCGGGGATCGGGGTGACGGCCGACGGGGCCCTGGTGTACGTGGCCGGACCGGCCCTGTCCGCTCGGAGCTTGGCCGAGGCCCTCCAGCGGGCCGGAGCCGTGCGGGCCATGACACTCGACATCAACCCGCAATGGGTCACCTTCAACCTCTTCGACCACCCCGACCCGAACAACCCCCTGGTCGTCACCGGGGCCAAGCTCTATCCCCAGATGCAGCGCCCCGCCGACCGCTACCTCAGCACGGAGAGCCGGGACTACTTCACCGTCTCCCTGCGCGACTGACCGACCATGGGCTCGCCCCGCGTCGACTGAGGTGTGAACAACCCGGTAGCCGCAGTTCGATCAGCAAGATCGAGTGCCCGACAGTGACGGCGCTGCCAGCAAATTCCCCCTGACGTCGGCTTTCTCACCGACCGCATGCGCCCTGACCCAACCGGCGAAACACCGTCGGCGGTCACGGAAATGTGGTACGAGGCATCACGCCAGTTCTCGATGCGCCGAGGGCGGCCCCGCCCGGGGCCATGAAGCTAATACTCGATGCCCTTCTTGGCCTTGATGCCCTGGTCGTAGGCGTGCTTGACCTTGCGCATCTCCGTCACGGTGTCGGCCAGTTCGACCAGCTCGTCGGGGGCGTCACGGCCGGTGATCACCACGTTGGTGTGGGGCGCTCGGGCCCGGACGCCGGCGACCACGTCGTCCACGTCCACCCACCCGTACTTCACTGCGTAGGTCAGCTCGTCGAGGATGAGCAGGTCGAAGTCGCCCGAGGCCAGCTTGGCCGCGGCCACGTCCCAGGCGTGGCGTCCCTTGGCCGCCGTCTCGTCCAGGTCGGTGGACTCCCAGGTGAAGCCGTCTCCCAGGGTGTGCCATTCGATCTCGAGGTGGTCGGCCAGCTTGCGCTCGCCGGTCTTCCACTTGCCGCTCTTGATGAACTGGACGACGCCCACCCGCCAGCCCCGGGCCCAGCCCCGGCCCATCACCCCGAACGCGGCGGACGACTTCCCCTTGCCGTACCCGGTGTTGACCAGCACGATCGATTCGGCTCTCGGCATCCCGGCGACACTATGTTGCTCCGGAGGGGTTCCTGCCGCCGGAGGCCGCGATAGCCTCGGCCCCGCAGCGCAGGGAACCCGGTGTGATTCCGGGGCTGTCCCGCAACTGTCACCGGGGAGCAGACCTCACGCAGTGGCCACGGCCCGAAGGGGCGGGAAGGCCGGGGCGAGCGCCGATCCGGGAGCCAGGAGACCTGTCTGCCGGCTGCGCACCGAAGCGCAGCTGCGGCTACCGCCGTAGGAAAGGTCGCGTGGACGTCGTGGAGATGCAGGTCCGGACCCGCCAGGAAGGCGGCCGCCCCTTCCCGGTGCTCGTCTGGAAGGCGTCGCAGCCCATGCGCATGGTGGCGTCGGCCCCGCACGGCGGGGGTCTCGGCGTACGCAGGTGGGTGGTCAACGCCCAGGTCCCGGCCAGCTACGGGCGCCGCGACCCCGACCACCATCTGTCCAGGCTTGGCGTTTCCCTGGGCCTGCGCGGGCGGGGCGTGGGCATGCTCACCGCCGCCGACGTGCGGGCCGTCTCCTGCCTGACCGACGCCGGGGTGGAGGTGTCGGCCACCGTCGGCCTCGGCCATCCCACGTGGGCGGCGGCGCCCGACGTGGCCCGGCCGGTCAGCCTGGTCGGGACCATCAACCTGGTCGTCCTGCTGCCCGAGCGGCTGTCGGACGCCGCCCTCGTCAACGCCATCGCCACCGCCACCGAGGCCAAGGCCCAGGCCTTGTGGGAGTCGGGTGTCGACGGCACCGGCACGCCGACGGACGCGGTGTGCATCGTCTGCCCCGAGACGGGCGAGCCCCACTCCTTCGGCGGCCCCCGCTCGGTGTGGGGCGCCCGGCTGGCCCGCGCCGTCCATGCCGCCGTCCTCGGCGGCCTGTCGGGGTCGGCATGACCGGCCCGGGAGGCCGGCCCGACAGGCATTCGCAGCGTGGCGCTTCCGCAGGAAGCGTGACGCTGTGACGATCACCCTGGTGCTCGGTGGGGCCCGGTCGGGGAAATCGGGGGTGGCCGAGCGCCGGGCGGGTCCCGGCGCGGTCACGTACGTGGCGACGTGGCTCAGCGACGGTGACGACGACATGGCGGTGCGGATCGCCGCCCACCGGGCCCGGCGGCCGTCGACGTGGGCGACGGTCGAGACCGGCGACCCGGCGGCGGCCATCAGGGTCTGCCCGGGCACGGTGGTCCTCGACAGCCTCACGACCTGGGTGGCCGGTGCGCCCGACTTCGCCGTCGACGCGCCGGCGCTGTGCCGGGCACTGGTCGACCATGACGGCGACGCCATCGTGGTGAGCGACGAGGTCGGCCTGGGCGTCCATCCCTCGTCCGAGTCCGGTCGCCGGTTCCGGGACGCGCTCGGGCTGGTCAACCAGGCCGTGGCGGCCGTCGCCGCCGAGGTCGTGCTCGTGGTGGCCGGGCGAACCCTGCGCCTCGACCCGGCATGATGCGCCCGGCCCACCTCCGCTTCGCCGGCGCCGCCCAGGCCCTCGGCTTTCTGACGCTCTTCGGCGGCGCGGCGACACCGTCTCCCTCGGCTCTCGCCTGGTTCCCCGTCGTCGGTGCCGGCATGGGACTGGTCCTGGGCGGGATGTGGTGGCTGGCCTCCCAGGTGTGGGATCCGGTCGTCGCCGCCGCCCTGGTGGTGGCCGCCGACCTCGCCCTGACCGGGATGCTCCACCTCGATGGCCTGGTGGACTCGGCGGACGGCCTGCTCCCTCCCATGGCCAGGGCCCGGCGGCTCGAGGTCATGGCCGATCCGGCCGCCGGGGCCTTCGGGGTCGGCGTCGCGGTGACGCTGCTGCTGCTGCGTTGGGCCGCCCTCGCCTCCCTTGCCCCGTCCGTCCCGCTGCTGGGCGCGCTGTGGTGCGCGTCCCGCCTGGCCATGGCCGGGTTCACCCGGTCGGTGCCCTACGCCCGCGAGTCCGGCCTGGCGACGGCGTTCCGCGACGCCGGTCGGCGCACCCTGCCCACCGCCGCATCCGCCGTCGTGCTGGGGGCGGTGCTGGTGGCGTGGGGCGGGGTCGACGCGATCGCCGCGGTGGCGGTGCTGGGTGTGACGTCGGCGGCGGTCGTCGGGCTCTCGGTGCGCAGGCTGGGCGGGTTCACGGGCGATGTCCTCGGCGCCGCCGCCCTCGCCGGCGAGACGTTCGGTCTGCTGGCTGCGGCGGCCCACCGGTGAACCGCGCCCTCGCCGCCTCGGCCGGGATCCTCGCCGACCGGCTCCTCGGGGAGCCACCGTCGCCGGTCCATCCCGTCGCCGCCTTCGGCACCGTGATGCGGGCCGTCGAACGCGCAGTCTACGGCGACGCCCGCGCTCCCGGCCTCGCCCACGCCGCCATCGGGGCCGGGCTGGGCGTGGTCGCCGGGAGCCTCGTCGGGTCGACCGCCGCGGCCACGTGGGTCGCCGTCGCCGGGCGGGGACTGGGCGAGGCGGCCGAGGGCGTCGGCGCCGCATTGGCCCGCGGCGAACTCGGGCAGGCCCGGTCGCTCCTCCCCGGCCTCGTCGGCCGGGATCCCGCCGGCCTCGACGAGAAGGAGGTGGCGCGGGCGGTGGTCGAGTCGGTGGCCGAGAACACCGTCGATGCCATCGTCGCCCCGGCTTTGTGGGGAGCACTGCTCGGCGCCCGGGGGGCCCTCGGCTACCGGGCGGTCAACACCCTGGACGCCATGGTCGGCCACCGTTCGGCACGCCACCGGAACTACGGATGGGCCTGCGCCCGGCTCGACGACGTCGCCGGATGGGTGCCGGCGCGGGCCACCGCCGCACTGGTGGCCGCGGTACGGCCCCGGTGGGCGCCGGCGGTGTGGGAGGCGGTGCGCACGCAGGCGCCCGCCCACCCGTCGCCCAACGCCGGGGTGGCCGAAGCAGCCTTCGCCGCCGCGCTGGGCGTCCGGCTCGGGGGGAAGAATACGTACTGCGAGTCGGGCGCCTCCGGAGCGGGCGGGGCGCGCACCGAGGTCCGCCCGCCGTTGGGGACCGGCCGCACCGTGGAGCCCGCCGACATCGCCGCGGCCGTCGCCCTGTCCCGGGACGTGTCCTACGCCCTGGCCGGGGCACTGGCCGTGTGGGGTCTTACATGATCCCGCCGCCCGGTCGCCACGGCGGCGACGGCGCCCGCCTGGCCGCCGCGCTGGGCCTGGACCCGGGGGCGGTCCTCGACCTCTCCGCCAGCCTCAATCCGCTGGCGCCCGATGCCGGCGAGGTGGTGGCCAAACACCTCGACGCCGTCGGGCGGTACCCCGACCCGGTAGCGGCGACGTCGGCCCTGGCTGCGGTGATGGAGGTCGACCCCGACCGGCTGCTGCTGACCAACGGCGGGGCGGAGGCGATCGCCCTCGTCGCCGCCGAGGTCGGCGGTCGGGTGGAGGAGCCGGACTTCGGCCTCTACCCGCGCCGCGACGGGGGGAAGGGGCCGCTGTGGCGGTCGAACCCCCACAACCCCAGCGGCCGGCTGGCCCGCCGGGATGACGTTGCCGGCGTGTGGGACGAGGCGTTCTACCCCCTGGCGACCGGGCGCTGGACCCGGGGCGACGCCGCCACCCTCGTGGTCGGCTCCCTCACCAAGCTGCTCGCCTGCCCGGGCCTGCGGGTCGGGTACGTGCTGGCGCCCGACGGCGCACTCGTCGCCCGGCTGCGGGCCCGCCAGCCTGCGTGGTCGCTCAACGGTCTGGCCGCCGCCGCGGTGCCCGATCTCCTTGCCGCCGTCGACCTGGCGGGCTGGGCGCCGCGGATCGCCGCCCTGCGCGCCGGGCTGGTCGAGGTCCTCCGGACCGCCGGCTACGACCCGGAACCGTCCGACGCCAACTTCGTGCTGCTCCGGGCGCCGGGGCTGCGCGCCCGCCTCGCTCCGCACGGGATCCTTGTCCGCGACTGCGCCACCTTCGGCCTGCCCGACCACGTCCGCATCGCGGTGCCCGACGACGCCTGCCTGGCCCGCCTCGCCTCCGAACTTGTCGCGCTGGAGGCCCCCATGGGGTCCTCAGCGCGACAAGAACGGACGGGAGGAGCGACGTGAGGGGCGCGCTGATGGTCTGCGGGACGGCCAGCGACGTGGGCAAGAGCCACGTCGTCGCCGGACTGTGCCGGGTGCTGCACCGGCGGGGCGTGCGGGTGGCGCCGTTCAAGGCCCAGAACATGGCCAACAACTCCTACGTCACCCCGTCGGGCCACGAGATCGGGCGGGCGCAGGGGATACAGGCGGTGGCGGCCGGGGCCGTGCCCGAGGTGGCCATGAACCCGATCCTCCTGAAGCCGACGGGGGAGCGGACCAGCCAGGTCGTGGTCATGGGCCGCCCGCTGGCCCACCTCGACGCCGCCGGTTACCAGGCCGAGAAGCCGCGCCTCTTCCACGTCGCCCTGGACGCCCTCGCCGACCTGCGTCGGCGGTTCGACGTGGTGGTGATCGAGGGCGCCGGCAGTCCGGCGGAGATCAATCTGCTGCATTCCGATCTGGTCAACCTCCGCCTGGCCGCCGCCGCCGGCGTTCCGGCCATCGTGGTCGGCGACATCGACCGGGGCGGCGTGTTCGCCGCGCTCTACGGGACCGTCTCCCTCCTGCCCGATGACCTGCGGCCGCTGGTGCGGGGCTTTGTGGTCAACAAGTTCCGGGGCGACCCGGCGCTGCTCGCCGGTGGCCCGGCCGAGCTCGAGCGGCGCTGCGGCGTGCCGACGCTCGGCGTCCTTCCCTACCTCCACGGCGTCTCCCTCGACGCCGAGGACTCACTCGCCCTCCCGGCCGCCGGGAACGCGCCCGATGCCGCCGGCGCCGCGCTGGACGTGGCGGTGATCCGCTTCCCCCGTCTCGCCAACTTCACCGACCTGGACCCGCTCTCGGTCGAGGCCGGGGTCGGGGTGCGGTTCGTCGACCGACCGGCCGCTCTCGGCCGCCCGGACCTGGTGGTGCTGCCCGGGACCAAGGCGACGGTGGCCGACCTCGAATGGTTCCGGGGCCGGGGGCTCGACCGCGCCGTCCTCGCCTGTGCCACTCGCGACCGGGGCGCCGCGGTGCTCGGCATCTGCGGCGGCTACCAGATGATGGGGCGCACGATCGTCGACGACGTGGAGTCCGGCCGGGGCCGGGTCGAGGGA
>JALYYN010000362.1 GCA_030946525.1 Actinomycetota bacterium
CCTCGAGACGGCGCAGGCCGGCACGAATCCGACTCTTGATGGTTCCCTCCGGCTCCCCGAGCTCGGCCGCCACCTCCCGGTAGCTGTACCCACCGAAGAAGGCGAGCTCGACGGCCACCCGCTCGGCCAGCGGCAGCGCTCGCAGGGCGCACCGCAGCGCCTCCGCGCTCATGTCGGCCACGACCTCGTCCTCGAAGACCGGGTCGTGCGGCCGTGATTGAAGTCCGTGATCCCGGTGCCGGCGGTGCCAGGCGTCGTCCGTTCGAACCGCGTCGATCGTCTTGGCACGGGTCAGCATCACGAGGTACTTCGCCAGGCTGCCGCGCTCTGGATGGAATCGTTGCGGCGAGCGCCAGAGCGACAGAACACCTCTTGGACGAAGACGTCGGCCGTCGACATCTTTCCGCCGCCGGGATGCTGGCGACGTCGGGCAAGCCGGGCGCCTCGGTGCCCTTGGCCGTTGCCGACTTCGTGTCGACGGCCACCAAGCAGCATCAGGTGGCCCTGGACAGCTGGAACAAGGTGCTGACGTCCGGAGGCCGCCAGGCGGTCACCACTCCCACGTCCGCCTTGGCCCCCATTGTCAACGTCGCGGCGGCGAAGCTGAACGACGTTCCCGGAACGGCCACCCTGGCACTGCGGCTGGAGGACTATGCCTCCCAGACCTACCAGCAGGTCATCCCGACGCTGAAGAGCCCCGACGCCATCAAGCTGGCCGCCCAGATCGCGGTGGTCGAGGCACAGCACCAGGCCATCCTCCGCTACGTCATCGGGCTCTATCCTGTCGGCAGCGGGCCGACCAAGAACGCCAACGGCCTGGCCAACGTCGACTTCGCGCCAGCCGACCCCCAGGTCTCGCTCCTCACCGGGTAGCGGCGTACGCACCAAGATTCGACGCCAACCGGCCGCTCGCCTCGGTCGGTTGGCGTTGCGTTGCACCATGAGGTGTCCGGACCGTTGGCCCCGCCGACGCGGCACCGGCCGGGGCCGCAATGCATCCATAGCTGCGCGCGGCTCCGAACCAGCCAGAGATGACTCTGAGTCGGTGGTTCACCGTGACCTGGGCGCTCGTCCTCACCTTGTCGGCTGCGGCCTGCGGGTCGGGCAGCGCCGCGAAAGCGCCGACCGCGGGCGCACGGTCGACGATCCAGATCAAGGACTTCGCCTATTCCCCCACCCCCCTGGTCGCCAAGGTGGGCGACACCATCACGGTGAAGAACGTGGACTCGACCGCCCATACCCTCACCGCCGACGACAGCTCCGTCGACACGGAAACCTCGCTCCCGGCGCCACGACGACGATCAAGGTTGCGAAGTCGGGGCAGCTCACCTACTACTGCCGGATCCACAACTACATGAAGGGCGTCGTCCAGGTGTCGTAGCCGCCCGGTGAGCGGCGCCGAGTGGAGTCGATCACCACCGGGTTGGGCCTGGGCCGTAGGCGCCGGCCACGTCCGAGGTCCGCCTCCGGCCACGGCGGCGTCGGCTGGGAGCCAGGACCGAGGACGAAGCATTAGGCTCGCGGCATTCGAGGCTGGGCGGGCATTCCGGTTCACAACGGCCCGACCTCGAGGACGTTCCAGCGCCGGCGGGAGCGGGCGCAGTACGCGTTCGCCGGCTTGATCTGCCCTCCACCGACCCGACGTCAATCTGATACGAGAGACAGGCGATACTTCTGTGGCCCTGACTTCCGATATTGAGCAACTGTCCATAGAGACGATCCGCACATTGGCCATGGACGCCATACAGAAGGCCAACTCGGGCCACCCTGGCCTGCCGATGGCCATGGCTCCCGCAGCGTTCGTGCTGTTCCGTCACATCATGCGCCACGATCCCCACGATCCGGGGTGGCCGGACCGTGATCGCTTCGTACTCAGCGCCGGCCACGGCTCGATGCTGCTCTACGCCGTACTCCACCTGACCGGCTACGACCTGTCGATGGAGCAGCTCGAGCACTTCCGCCAGTGGGGTTCCATCACGCCGGGCCACCCCGAGGTCGACCGCACCAACGTCACGCCCGGCGTGGAGCTCACGACCGGCCCGTTGGGCCAGGGTTTCGCCAACGGCGTCGGCATGGCCATGGCCGAGCGATTCCTGCGAGAGCGCTACGGCTCGGAGGTCATGGACCACCGTATCTACGCCATCGTCTCCGACGGGGACCTGATGGAGGGCATCGCGTCCGAGGCGGCGTCGCTGGCCGGTCAGCTCGGACTCGGCCGGCTCGTCTACCTCTACGACGACAACGACATCTCCCTCGACGGGCCCACCTCGTTGAGCTTCGACCGGGAGAACGTCGACCAGCGCTTCGAGGCCTACGGCTGGCACGTGCAGGCCGTGCACGACGCCAATGACACGGTTGCGCTGGAGACAGCGATCCGCGCCGCGCAGAAGGTCGAGGATCGTCCGTCGTTGATTCGTGTCAAGTCGGTGATCGGCTATCCGTCGCCCAACAAGGCCGGGACCAGCAAGGCCCACGGCTCGGCTCTCGGCGAAGACGAGGTCGCCTTGACCAAGCAGGTGATGGGGTGGGATCCGGCCAAGAGCTTCTTCGTCCCCGACGGGGTCCATGAGGCCTTCAGCATGGTCGAGGAGGGCGCCCGGGCCCACGAGGAGTGGAACAAGCGCTTCGAGGGGTGGCGCGCCCAGGATCCCGCTCGCGCTCGCGAGTGGGATCTCGCCTGGCAGGGCCGGCCGCTCCCGGGGCTCGCCGACGACCTGCCCACCGCATGGGAGAAGGACAAGCTCTCGACCCGCGTCGCCGGCGGCAAGGTCATGGCTGCGTTCGAGCCCTTCACGCCGACCATGCTCGGCGGGGCGGCGGACCTGACCTCCTCGACCATGACGATCTTCCCGGAGTCCGACCGGTTCACCGCCGAGGGATCGGGGCGCAACGTGTTCTTCGGCGTGCGCGAACACGCCATGGGCGGTGCGGTCAACGGGCTCTCGGCCCACGGCGGCATCGTGCGTCCCTACGGGTCGACCTTCCTGCAGTTCTCCGATTACATGCGGGCCTCCGTTCGCCTGTCGGCGCTGATGGGCCTCAAGGTCGCATGGGTCTACACCCACGACTCCGTCGCCCTCGGCGAGGACGGCCCGACCCACCAGCCGATCGAGCACCTCGCCGCGTTGCGGGCCATCCCCGGCCTCGTGGTGCTGCGTCCGGGCGACGCAGCCGAAACCGCCGAGGCGTGGCGGGTCATTCTCGAAGATCTCGAAGGGCCGGCGGCCATGGCGCTGTCGAGGCAGGACCTGCCGGTGCTCGACCGCTCACCGGGCGGCTACGCGTCGGCTGCGGGGGTCGGGCGCGGCGCCTATGTGCTCGCCGACGCCGAGAACGCCCAGGCGACGATCATCGCCACCGGCAGTGAGTTGTGGGTCGCCTTGGCAGCACGCGAGGAGCTCGACGTGCCCGTCCGCGTCGTATCGATGCCGTCATGGGAGCTCTTCGACCAGCAGACGGACGACTACCGGGCCTCGGTGCTCCCGAAGAACCTCCCGACCGTCGCCGTCGAGGCCGGCATTGCGATGGGATGGGAGCGCTACGCCGACGATGTCGTGTCGATCGAGCGCTTCGGCGCCTCGGCACCGGGCCAGATGGTGCTGGAGAAGCTCGGTATCACCCCGACCAACGTCGCTGACCACCTGCGCAAGCTCCTGGCCGCTCCGTCAGCCTGACCGGGCGGGCGCCACCGCCGAAGGCGCCTCCCGGTCCGGGTCACGTCGTTCGCCGCCGAGCCGACGCAGGCCGTAGGCCCCGAGGGTCGGTGGCGATCGGGTCGAGCCGCGCCCCCGCGCCAACGCGATGGCGGCGACCGGCAGGTTGACGAGGAGATCGAACGGGCGGAAGACCCACCGTATGTCCCCCGCCTCAAGGAGGCGGCGGCTCGGCGTGCAGGGCCTGGAAAACCCGCTCGGTGTAGTCGTCCAGCCTGGTGGCGCACTCGGCCAGCCGGTCCCCGGCGGCGGGAGAAGAGGGGGCGCCGAAGACGTCACGGACGCCGAGCTCGCGATGCCATCGACGCAGCCGCTCCATACTCTGCTCCTCCTCGTCCAGCTCGGCCAGGGTGTACTTCTCGACGGCGATCTCGTGGTCCAGCTCGGCCTGGTACTTGGCGCAATCGGAGAGGAACTCGGTCCATTCCGCCTCACGGGCGTCGGTGTAGGTGGCCCGGAGCCGGGCGGAGCCGGCCTCGTCAC
Source organism: Actinomycetota bacterium (assembly GCA_030946525.1). GTDB lineage: Bacteria > Actinomycetota > Acidimicrobiia > Acidimicrobiales > AC-14 > CADCTB01. The sequence continues at coordinate 4,197 of JALYYN010000362.1, forward strand.
GGGCCCGGGCGTCGAGGGCGACGACCTCACCGTCGCCCCGCCGGACCAGGTCGAGCACCCGGTCCACGGTCTCGGTGAAGGCGGCCTGCGCAGGAAACGCCCAGCTCCCCGGGGCCAGCTGTACCGCACCGCCCCGCCGCAGCTCTCGCCATACGGCCACCCGGTGGCGTGACGGCTCGGCGGGCAGTCGCAGCACCAGGACGATCCAGTCCACGTCCCATAGGTTACGCTGCCGCAGTAGCAGGTGTTACACCGACGGAAGGCAGCCCATGCGCGGCTTCGATGCCCGGCTGTTCCGGGCGGTCAACCATTTCGCCGATCGCACGTCGTGGGCCCATGGCCCGGTCGCCGCCTACGCCACCCTCGGCATCGGCCTCTTCGCCATCCTGCTCATCGTCGGGTGGTGGACGGCGCGGGCCGATCGCGACCTGGACGCGCTCGCCTGCCTGCTGTGGGCCGGCGCAGGAACTCTCGTCGCCGTGGGGTTGAACCAGGTCATCGGGAGCGTGGTGGGCCGGGCCCGGCCCTATACGACGATGCCGAACGTCCACGTGCTGATCTCCAGGACGAGCGACTTCTCTTTCCCGAGCGACCATGCCGTCGCCGCCGGGGCCGCCGCTGCCGGGCTGGTCCTCGCCAGTCGCCGACTGGGCGCGATGGCCGCCGTGCTGGCGCTGCTCATGGCTGCCGCCCGGGTCTACGTCGGCGCCCACTACCCGGGCGACGTGGTGGCCGGCCTGGCGATGGGCGCGGTCGTCGTGGTCGCCGGCGCCCTGGTCGCGGTGCCCCTGCTCCGCTCCGTGGTGGGAGCGGTCGACCGGTCCCGTTTGCGAACCATTGTCGCCGCCGAGCCCGCTCCCGAGCCGGTGCCGACCCGATAGGCAACGTGCAGGGCGCCATCGGCGTAGCCTGGGCACGGGCAACGGTGACAGCGATGAGATTCCGGACCGCAGCGCTGACGGTAGCCCTGGCCCTTGCGACGGGCGCCTGCGGCCGCGGGGGCAGCAGCGCAGAGATCGGCTCGTCGGCGCCGTCGACCACGGAGCCATCCACCACCGAACCGCTCACCTCCGCCGTCCCCGCCACCGCCGTCCCCGCCCCGACGACCTCATCGTCCACCACGATCACGTCGACCACCTCGACGGTGGCTGTCACCACCACGCGGCTGGTGGCTCCCTCGCCTCTGGCCACGTCGGTCACCACCTCGGTGACGGGCGCCGTCCGCTGCTCGTCCGCCCAGCTCACGGTGGAGGTGACCACCGGCCAAGCCACCTATCGCCCCGGGGAGCGGGTCCAGGCCCAAGCGATCCTCCGCAACCGGTCGAGGGCGCCCTGCCTTTACACCAGCTACACCGGATCCCAGCGCTTCGAAGGGCCGACCGGCCAGGTGGTGTCGCCCACGGTCGCCTTCATCGCCGACGGCTTTGCCGACACCGCCCTGCCGGCAGGGGCCACGCTCACACAGGCGCCGACATGGGACCAGCGGGCCTGCACCGGCACCGAATCCTGCGCCCAGGCCCTGCCGGGCACCTACACGGTCAGGGTGAGCTGGGCGTTCTCCGGGGCTCCAGTGGAGGGCGCGGCCACGTTCGGGCTGGTCGGCGCCTGAGGGGATGCTCGTCAGGGGTCGACGCGACCCTCGAACAGGGCGAACGCAGCCCCTTGGGGATCCATGGCTACGGCGATGCGACCCGAGGGGATCGGCATCGGCGCCACCAGGATCCGCCCACCCAGCTCCTCGATCGTCGCTACCGACGTATCGACGTCGGTAGCGGTGAAATAGACCATCCAGTGCGACGACGCCCCGGCCCCCTCCGGCAGCGGCATCATCCCGCCGTTCAGGCCGTCGCCGTTGAAGATGCCCCAATAGGGCTGCGCGTCCGTGCCCACCGATTCGATCCGCCACCCGAACACCTCGGCGTAGAAGCGGGCCGCCAGATCGGGGTGCGTGGTGTTGAGCTGGTTCAGGCACAGGCAGCCGGTGTCGTTGACCAGCGACGCGCCGATGTTGTCGGCCGCCTGCCAGACGGCGAAGTACGCGCCGGTCGGATCGCAGAGGACGGCCATGCGGCCGGACGTCATGACGTCGAAGGGCTCCACCACAACGGTGGCTCCTGCCTCCCGGGCCCGTGCCGCCGCCCCGTCGGCGTCATCGACGGACACATAGGACAGCCAGGCCGGAGGCTGATCGCCGCTGCGCTGGAACAGGGCGCAGACGTCCCGACCGTCGAGCCGCAGCCACGTGTACGTGCCCGCCGGTTGCCTCGCCACGTCCACCGCCTCCCATCCGAACAGCCCTGCGTAGAAGGCCTTGGCGCCCATGGCGTCGACGGTGGACAGGTCGGTCCAGCAGAAGGTGCCGGGCGTGTAGCCGGTACGAACCCCCATGGCGGCCAACGGTAGCGGGGGTGGTCGGTCGGCCGTCGGCCAGTTCACAGAGCGTTCACATAGCCGACTCGACTCGGCAACGCTCATGAGGCTCACTGGTGGGTGTCCGCATGCCGGGCGCCGTCCCACGACGAGCCCGACGACCTCGAGGAGCAACGTGGCCTACAAAGCTGAGTACATCTGGATCGACGGCACCCAGCCGACGGCCAAGCTTCGATCGAAGACCAAGATCGTCGCCGACGGCGCCGAGCTGCCCATCTGGGGATTCGACGGATCGTCGACCAACCAGGCGCCGGGCAGCGCGTCGGACTGCGTGCTCAAGCCGGTGTTCAGCTGTCCCGACCCGGTTCGGGGCGGAAGCGACATCCTCGTGCTCTGCGAGGTACTGCTCACCGACATGACGCCGCATCCGACCAACACCCGCGCCCCACTCCGTGCCGTCGCCGAGAAGTACGCGTCCCAGGAACCATGGTTCGGCATCGAACAGGAGTACACCTTCTTCGCCGGGAGCCGGCCCCTCGGTTTCCCCGAGTGGGGCTTCCCCGCTCCCCAGGGCGGCTACTACTGCGGTGTCGGCGCCGATGAGATCTTCGGCCGCCCGGCGGTCGAGAAGCACATGCAGGCCTGCCTCGACGCCGGGCTGCTGTTCTCGGGTATCAACGCCGAGGTCATGCCCGGGCAGTGGGAGTTCCAGATCGGCCCCGGCAGCCCTCTCGATGTATCCGACCACCTCTGGATCGCCCGCTGGCTGCTCTACCGCACCGCCGAGGATTTCAACATCTCGGCCACGCTCGACCCCAAGCCCGTCCACGGCGACTGGAACGGCGCCGGAGCCCACACCAACTTCTCGACCAAGGCCATGCGGACCAGCTACGACCCGATCATCGCCGCCTGCGAGGCCCTGGGCGAGAACTACATGGACCACGTCCACGAGTACGGCTTCGGCATAGAGGCCCGCCTGACCGGGCTCCACGAGACGGCCCCGTGGAACGAGTACAGCTACGGGGTGTCGAACCGGGGCGCCTCGGTGCGCATCCCGTGGCAGGTCGAGGTGGACAAGAGCGGCTACATCGAGGACCGGCGGCCCAACGCCAACTGTGACCCCTACCTGGTCACCCGGGCCATCACCCAGACGGTGTGCGCCTCCCTCGAGGCCAAGTACATGGTCTGACCTGCCACCCCATGTAGCAGCCACATGCGAGAGCGGAGGCGCCCGGCGGGGCGCCTCCGTCCTGCTGTCCCGGGCCAGGCGGCGGCGGGAACGGCTGACAGCCGGTCAGCTCTCGCAGGCGATGCCGTCGTGGTCAGAGGCCCCGGAAGAACCGCCACGATCGTCCGAGCCATGCAGCCACGTCCACTCCCCTGCCGTAGGGGCCCCTGCCGCCCGACATTTCCTTTCCGTCCATATCGACCGGCCGGCGCCTCACCTGAAGCGATCAGCGGTGGGCGACCACCTGGGCATCCGGCGGCGCCTCCAGCAGCTTGACCAACAGGCCGCCAAGCGTGGCGATCTCCTCGGCGGTCAGCGCCGAGAAGCAGGCCGGCGGCTCGTGCATGCGGTCCAGCAGGCGGGCACGGGTGCGCCGGCCCTCCTCGGTGAGGACGACGACCTTGGCCCGCCGATCGGAGGGGTGGGCGCGGCGCTCGACGAAGCCTCTCTCCTCCAGTCCGTCGACCAGCGAGGTGACGTAGGACGCGTCGCAGCGCAGCTCCCCGGAGAGCTCCTTCATGGGGCGGGGCTCGCCCGGGCGCATTGAGATCAGGGCCTTCAGAAGGCCCGGCGTGACTCCGGCCGACTCGCACACGTCGTGGATACGGTCGTGACTCTGGCGGCTGAAGACCAGTTCGTAGAACGAGCGCCAGGTGTCCCTCGCCGTCACCTGGTCGTCGCCAACCTGCTGCCGGGGCACAGGCCCCATCGTAGCCCCGATCGTTGCACTGCATAAATTGTTTCGTTTACTCAAGATAACTCTTGATCTGCCTCAACGAATAGCGCGACCATGCCCAGGTGACCGAACCCCCCGCCTCGTCCGACGACGCCATTCTCGTGGAAGACCTCGGCAAGCGCTTCGGCGACGTGGTCGCCATCGACGGCGTGAACCTCCACGTCCCGGTGGGCACCGTGCTCGGGCTGCTCGGCCCCAACGGGGCAGGCAAGACCACCACCGTGCGCGTCCTCACCACCATCCTGCGCCCCGACAGCGGTCGGGCCACCGTCCTCGGCCAGGATGTCGCCGGGGACCCCGAGGCGGTCCGGCAGTCCATCGGCCTCGCCGGGCAGTACGCGGCGGTGGACGGCAACCTGACCGGCCGGGAGAACCTGCGCATGGTCGGCCGGCTCACTCATCAGCGCAAGGCCCTGATCGGCCCGAGAGCCGACGAGCTGCTGGAGCGGTTCGGCCTGGCCGACGCCGCCGACCGACCGGTGAAGACCTACTCCGGCGGGATGCGCCGCCGGCTGGACCTGGCCGCCGCCCTGGTCCACCGGCCGCCGGTGCTCTTCCTCGACGAGCCCACCACCGGCCTCGACCCCCGTGGGCGCAACGACCTGTGGGCGGTGATCGGCGAGCTGGTCGAGGACGGCATGACCCTCCTGCTCACCACCCAGTACCTGGAGGAGGCCGAGCGCCTGGCCGACCGGGTGATGGTGATCGACGGGGGGCGGGTGATCGCCGAGGGCACCGCCGACGAACTCAAGCAACGACTGGGCGCAACTGTCGTCGAGGTCCGGCTGCCCGACGCAGCTGCCGCCGAGCGGGCCCGGGCCGCCCTGGGGCCCATCGGGCCCGGGGAGATCCTGGAAGACGGCCGCACTGTCGCCCTCAAGGTGCACGACACCGGACGCGGCGTGCTCGAAGTGGTCCGGTGCATCGACACTGCGGACCTTGTTCCCGAGTGGCTGACCGTGCGGGAACCGACGCTGGACGACGTCTTCCTCCAGCTCACCGGCCATGCCGCCGAGGCAGCCCCGGCGGGCGGCGCCGAGGCATCCGCATCAGCCGCCGGGCGGGGCGGGCGGAGCCACCGGCGGGGTGCGGCATGACCGGCCCGGCGCAGTTCACGCACCGTGCACCGACCCCCCTCGGCCAGGAGGCCCGCCCATGAACGCGGCCACGACCACCGCCGCCGTCCCGGCGGCACCCGACTCCACCGAAGGAAAGTCGAAGCTCGCCTGGGCGGTCAGCGACGCCGCCGCCGTCGCCCACCGGAACCTCATCGCCCTGTTCCGGGTGCCGACCACGCTGGTCTTCTCCACCATCCAGCCGGTCATCTTCGTCCTGATGTTCCGCTACGTCTTCGGCGGCTCCATCAGCGTCCCCGGCTACCGCTACGTCGACTATCTGATGGCCGGCATCTTCGTGCAGACGGTCACCTTCGGCAGCATCAACACCGGCATCGGCCTGGCCGAGGACCTGCAGAAGGGGCTGATCGAGCGGTTCCGCTCCTTGCCCATGGCGCGCTCGGCGGTTCTGGCCGGCCGCACCCTCGCCGATGTGGTGCGGAACCTGTTCGTCATCATCCTGATGGTGGTGGTCGGCTTCGCAGTCGGCTTCCAGGTGCACACCAACGCCCTGGGACTCCTCGCCGGCGTCGGGGTCATGCTTCTGTTCGGGTTCGCCATGTCCTGGGTCATGGCCCTGATCGGGCTCTCCACCGGGAACGCCGAGGCGGCACAGGCGGCGTCCTTCCCGATCATGGCCCTGCTCGTCTTCGCCTCGAACTCCTTCGTGTCGACGCGGAACATGCCGGGCCCGCTGCGGGCCTACGCCGACCACCAGCCTGTCACCGCCACCGTCAACGCCGTCCGGGCCCTCACGAGCGGGGGGCCGACAACCGGCCGGGTCATCTCGGCGGTGGCGTGGTCGCTGGCCATCGTGGCCGTGTTCGCGCCCCTGGCGGTACGCCGCTACCGCCGCACCGCCTGAGCGCGACTGCCGCCCCACCCCTGCCGGTTGCTAGGTTCCCGGCGTGGCCGGCACCAAGCGAGATCGTCAACGGGAGGGTCGCGAGGCGCGACGGGCGGCAGAGGCCGCAGCGGCAAAGAAGGCGGCGGCCCAGCGGCGGGCCGTCACCATCGGGATAGGCATTGTGGTCCTGGCCGCGATCGCGTTCACCGTGTCCCGCGGGAAGGACAGCAAGACCACGGCCACGAACGGCTCGACGAGCACGACGGCTGCCGCCGCCGGTGCCACAGGGTCGGCGGCCGGCAAGCCGTGCGTCGCCGTCAGCGACGTCCCCCCCGCCGCGGCGCCCGCAGTGCCGGTGAAGGTGGGCCCTCCGCCGACCAGCCTGGTGAAGGAGGATCTGAAGACCGGCACCGGGGCCGACGTGGCCCCGGGCGCCACGGTGACGGTGAACTACATCGGCGTGGCCTGCTCGACCGGAAAGATCTTCGACTCCTCGTATGCCCGGAACCAGCCCGCCACCTTCCCGCTGAGCGGCGTGTTCAAGGGATGGCAGGACGGCATTCCCGGCATGAACGTGGGCAGCCAGCGGCTCCTGGGCATCCCTGCGGCCCAGGCCTACGGGGCCACCGGGCAGCCGCCCACCATCGCGCCCGACGAGACCCTCTGGTTCGTCGTGGAGGTCACCGACACCAAGTAGCACCGTGGAGGTCACCGACACCCGTCGCGGCGGGGCCACAGTGCGGTCACAGGTGTCTCACAGCCTCGGACGTCACACTGGGCGGGCCATGACCGAGAAGTCGCGCATCCTGGTCGTCGACGACGAGCCCAACATCACCGACCTGGTGAGCATGGCGCTGCGTTACGAGGGCTTCGACGTCGAGGTGGCGGGCGACGGCCGAACGGCCCTGGCTCGTTCCCAGAGCTTCCGGCCCCATCTGATCGTGCTCGACGTCATGCTCCCCGACCTCGACGGCTTCGGCGTACTGAAGCGGATCCGGGCCGACGGCCATCCTGTGTCGGTCGTGTTCCTCACTGCCCGCGACGCCACCGAGGACAAGATTAACGGGCTGACCCTGGGCGGGGACGACTACGTGACCAAGCCGTTCAGCGTCGAGGAGCTGGTGGCGCGGGTGCGGGCCGTGCTGCGCCGGACCAGCGGAGGCAGCGCCGATTCGGGCCGGCTGGTCTTCGCCGACCTGGAGCTGGACGAGGACACCCGGGAGGTCTGGCGGGGCTCCGAGTCCATCGAGCTCACCGCCACCGAGTTCAAGCTTCTCCGGTACCTCATGCTCAACGCCCGGCGGGTGCTGTCCAAGGCCCAGATCCTGGACCACGTCTGGCAATACGACTTCGGGGGCGATGCCAACGTGGTCGAGACCTACATCAGCTACCTGCGCAAGAAGGTGGACAAGGTCGAGCCGCGCCTGATCCACACCGTCCGGGGGGTCGGCTACACGCTGCGCGTACCTGCCGGGCGCTGACCCGGTGTCCCTGCGCAGCCGCCTGTTGCTGGGCCTCCTCGGACTGGTAGCGGTCGGCCTGGTGGCGTCCGACCTCCTCACCTACCGGGCGCTGCAGTCGTTCCTACTCGTCCGCCTGGACGAGCAGGTCGCAGGCGCCGTCGACCCCGTGGTCAGCCAGCTCTCCTCCGGGGAACGGCGTCCGACGCCGACCAAGCTGTCGGCCGTGCCCGGCGGCACCTACGGCGCGGTGGTGGCCGACGATGGCCGGGTGCTGGTCAGCCGGCCCTTCGGCTACGAAGGCGCCAACCTCGACAGCCTGCCCAAGCCGGTGCTCACCGTCGCCGACCTGGCCCGGCGCGACCCCTTCACGACCAGGGCCGCCGACCCGTCGGGCACCGGCTTCCGGGTCATCGTCGTCTCCCTGACCTCCGGCGACAACCTGGTCGTGGCCGTGCCCATGAACGAGGTCGTCCAGACTCTCGGGCGGTTGGTGCGCATCGAGACGCTCGCCACCGCCGGCGTCCTGGCCGGCGTCGGGGTCCTGGCCCTTCTGGTGGTCCGGGCCGGCCTACGGCCCCTCGAGGACATCGGGACCACGGCCGGCGCCATCGCCGCCGGGGACCTCAGCCGCCGGGTCGTACGGGCCGAGCCCCGCACCGAGGTGGGCCGCCTGGGACTGTCGCTGAACGCCATGCTGACCCAGATCCAGACCGCCTTCCAGGCCCGCCAGGCCTCCGAGGACCGCCTGCGACGCTTCGTGGCCGACGCGTCCCACGAGCTGCGTACGCCGCTGACGTCGATCCGGGGCTACGCCGAGCTGTTCCGCAGGGGCGCCGCCGACCGCCCGGAGGATCTGGCTCTCGCCATGCGGCGCATCGAGGAGGAGTCGGTGCGCATGGGCGTGCTGGTGGACGACCTCCTCCTGCTCGCCCGCCTCGACCAGGGCCGGCCCCTCCAGCGCCAGACCGTCGACCTGGCCGTCGTCGCCGCCGACGCCGTCCATGACGCCCGGGCCGTGGAGCCGGACCGGTCGATCGAGCTGGACGGCTCGGGCTCGGCCCTGGTCATCGGCGACGAGCTCCGCCTCCGCCAGGTGGCCGCCAACCTGCTGGCGAACGCCCGCCAGCACACGCCGCCGAGCGCCGCCGTCCGGGTCGGCGTCAGGGCGGACGACGGGACCGCCGTCCTCGAGGTGGCCGACGAGGGGCCGGGACTGTACCCGGAGGAGGCGGCCAAGGTCTTCGAGCGCTTCTACCGGGCCGACCCGTCCCGGAACCGCAACCTGGGAGGAACGGGCCTCGGGCTTTCCATCGTCGCCGCAGTGGCCGAGGCCCACGGCGGCCGGGCCAAGGTCGAGTCCACCCCCGGGCAGGGCGCCCGGTTCTGGATCGAACTTCCCTTGGCCGGCGACGAACCCTCGGGCGACCCCGACACGTAGCGCCGCGGCCGCAGAACGGTGACGGCGGGCCAGGGTGCTGGTGGAGCGGTGTGCCTCTCTGCGCCTGGTCCTGGCCGTTGGTTGCCTTCGCAAAACCCCCCACGACGAGGTAGGGCCTATCGCCTCGTCACCGAGAACGGTCGCCTTGAATGGACCGAGAGCGCCTGAAGTCACGCAGGTGACGTCCACGATTATGTCCTTCGCCGCGAACAGCCTTCTCCATCAGCGCGCCGGCCAATGCTGCGATCAGCACTTTGACCGCGTAGTAGCCGGGCGAAGCTGGCGCCAGCGCGACGACTAGGATGACGAGCGCGCCCCCAAGTGTGCCGTACACGGTCCGAATTGGTGAGTATCTGCGCTGGCGAGCGACGAGCGCGGAGAACACCAGCCAGGCAATCCCGACAATGGTTGACACGAACGGACTCGGGCTCATGCACCGCTCCTCGTATATCCAATTGGGCAATGCGTGATCAGCACCACCAACAGAGCCAATTTCGCCACCAGCTGCCATCCGTGTATTTTTGGGCCCACCCTAATAGATCGCCTGGATGGTGCCACCACCAATCGAACTGTTGACCCCAATAGTAAACCCAGCCAAAGCCGTTCACAACACTGTCGCCCGGCACGTAAAAATCGATGCTTCCATCGGAGTTCTGGAACCATGAGACCGCCACGCAACATATCCGTGAGACACCCGTGGCGCACCCGTGGCGCCTGGTCATGCCCGGCGAAGCCTCGCTGATAGGACCGTTCAACCATCCACGATACGACGTGGACAGGCATCGGTGTCGTTCGGCAAGGCTTGACGCCCTCCTACCCGGTTCGCAGCCCGTTCCCAGGGTACTCACAGCTTCGGGGGGCTTACTGGTGACATGAGCCCGACCGGCGCCGTGGAACTCCGTCCCCTCCGGGGCAGCGGATCCCGCCGTCCCGCCCAGCCCGGCTCCGGGGCCCCCCACCCGGAGCCCGGCCGGGCGGGACGCGTCAGGTCGGGCTCCGACATCGACCTCATGGCCGGCCCCGGCCCCGCCCGTCACCGGAGGTGAACGACATGCCCGTGGACTTCGACATGCCCGACCTCGGTGGCCCGCCCGCCGCTGTCGCGCCCGGTGCGAGCACCGCGCCCACTGTCGAGATCCCCGCTCCCCCGGTGCCACCGACCTATCCGACGTTCACGCCGCCCCCCACCGCCCCGCCGTCGCCCGGCCCCCGACGCCCGGGCGGGGTGGCTCCCCGCTGGATCGCCGTCGCCGTGGCCGCCTCCCTGCTCGGCGGGGGCGCCGCCGGCGCGGTGGCCGGCCGGGTGGCGGACAACGGCGGATCGGGCGCCAGGACGGCGGCGGTGTCCTCCCCGTCGGCAAACGGCAGCGTCATCACCCAGACGGGCGACGTGCAGAGCATCCTGGCCAAGGTCCAGCCCGGGGTGGTCTACGTCCACACCCAGGCGTCCGTGGGCGGGCGCTTCTTCCCGACCACCGGCGCCGGCACCGGCGTCATCCTCAGCGCGGCCGGCGAGGTCCTGACCAACGCCCACGTGGTTGCCGGCGCCACGTCGATCAAGGTCAACGTGGGCAACGAGACCCAGACCCGGGACGCGACGCTCATCGCCGCCGACGCCGCCAACGACATCGCCCTGATCAAGATCACCGGGGCCGGCGGGCTGCCGACCGTGACCCTGGGCAGCTCCGGCGCCCTCAAGGTGGGCGACGACGTGGTCGCAATCGGCAACGCCCTCGACCTCAAGGGCGGCTTCACCGTCACTCGGGGCATCGTCTCGGCCCTCGACCGTTCCATCGACTCCCAGGACGGCAGCCAGCTCACCGGCCTCATCCAGACCGACGCCGCCATCAATCCCGGGAACTCCGGTGGCCCCCTCGTCAACGCCGCCGGCCAGGTCGTGGGGATCAACACCGCCGTGTCGGGCCAGGCCCAGAACATCGGCTTCGCCATCGCCATCGACGGGATCAAGGCCAAGCTCGACAAGCTCCGCAGCGGCCAGAGCACGGCCACCGACCCCCGGGCCTACCTCGGCGTGAGCACCCTCGCCGTCGACGGGACCGCGGGCGCAACCGTCACCGACGTCAGCCCCGGGTCCCCGGCGGCCCAGGCCGGCCTCCAGCCCGGCGACGTCATCACCGCCATCGATGCGACCGCGGTGACCAGCCCGGACACGCTGTCGACCGCCATCGGCGCCCACAAGCCCGGTGACCGGGTGACGGTGAGCATCCAGCGGGGAACGGCCAAGCGCTCGACCCAGATCGCGCTGGGCACCCGGCCCGCCGGCGGCTGAAGTCCCCGGCGCCGTCCGCCCTCAGTAGGGACGGCCGGTGACGGCCGACTCCTCGGCGATGTCGCTCTCCACCATCATCCGGACCAGCTCACCGAAGTCGACCTTGGGCTTCCAGCCGAGCTTCTCGCGGGCCTTGGTGGCGTCGCCGGTGAGGATGTCGACCTCGGCCGGGCGGGTGAAGCGGGGATCGCTCTCGACCAGGTGCTGCCAGTCGTCGATGCCGGCGGCGGCGAAGGCCAGCTGGAGCAGCTCGCCGATGGTGTGCGACTCGCCGGTGGCGATGACGTAGTCGTCGGCCTCGTCCTGCTGGAGCATGAGCCACATGGCCTCGCAGAAGTCCCCGGCGTAGCCCCAGTCGCGTGAGGCGTCGAGGTTGCCGAGGGTGATCTTCTCCTGCAGGCCCAGCTTGATGCGGGCCACGCCGTTGGAGACCTTGCGGGTGACGAACTCCATCCCCCGCCGGGGCGACTCGTGGTTGAAGCAGATCCCCGAGCACGCGTAGAGCCCGTAGGACTCCCGGTAGTTGACGGTGATGTAGTGGCCGAAGACCTTGGCCGCCCCATACGGGGAGCGGGGATGGAAGGGCGTGCGCTCCGTCTGGGGAGTCTCGCGGACCTTCCCGAACATCTCCGAGGAGCTGGCCTGGTAGAAGCGGATCCCGTTGCCTGCGTCGCCGGTACCCGGGCTGCCGACGATCCGCACCGCCTCCAGCATGCGCAGCACGCCCAGGCCGGTGATGTCGCCGGTGAGCTCCGCCTGGCGGAAGGACAAGGCCACGAAGCTGATGGCGGCCAGGTTGTAGACCTCGTCGGGCTGGACCTGCTCGACCGCGGAGATGAGCGACGACAGGTCCTGCAGGTCGCCCTCGACCAGCTCCAGCTCCGGTGTCTCCTCCTGGATCATCCGGATTTTCGGGTTGGCCTGACCCCTGACCATCCCGAAGACGTCGTAGCCTTTGGACACCAGCAGCTGGGCCATGTAGCGGCCGTCCTGACCGGTGATTCCCGTCACCAACGCTCGTCGAGCCACCCGCGGACGCTAGCGCGAAGCCGGGCGGGGACCGGAGCCGAGCTCCAGCCCCTAGCCTGTGATCCGTGGACCAGCTGGAGGCGACGGGGCACCTCCCTGCCGCGCCCGAGCCGGGGAGGTCCGGACCGACCTCCGGGCGACCACCGGGATCGGCGCGGCGCCGGGTGGTGGGCGTGCTCGCGGTGACGGCCGCCGCCCTGGGCGTCGTCGTCGCGGTATGGGCGGCCGATACCGCCACCCACGCCGGAAGGGTAGGCCGCAAGGTCACGTTGGGAGGCGCGAGCATCGCCGGCCTGGACCGGGCCCAGCTGGACTCGGCCGTCGCCGGGCTGGCCGCCACCTACGCCAAGGCCCAGGTCGTCGTCGATGCCGACGGCGCAGGGTTCCAGGCCACCGCCCCGGAACTTGGCCTCTCGGTCGTGCAGGACCGCACCGCCACCGACGCGCTCGCCGTGGGCCGCCGCGGCTTCTTCGTCCCACGCATCTGGGACTGGGCCCGGAGCTTCGTGGTCGCGCGGCCGGCGCCGGTGGCCATCGCCGTCGACCAGGCGTCGATGGACCGCGTCGTGGCCGAGCGCGATCCAAAACGCACCGCTCCGACGGAGCCGTCGCTCACCGTGAAGGACGACCATATGGCGGTCGCGCCGGGCAAGCCGGGCCGGGGCATCAGCCCCCCGTCGGTCCTGGCTGCGATGCAGAAGGCGGGGCCCAAGGGCTTGCCGCTGCGCATCTCGGTCACCCGTGACGACCTGCCGACGAGGTTCACTGCGGCCGACGCCCAGCGCCTGGCCGACCAGGCCGAGCAGCTCGCCGCCCCCGGGCTGCCGGTCACCGCCGGTGGCACGGCGGCCACCATCCCTGCCGCCACCCTGCGGGGCTGGTTCAGGGCCCAGCCCACCGACACCGCCCTGCGCCTCGCCGTCGACACCACCGGCATGTCCGACGCCCTGAGCCAGCTCTACCCCAACCCGGTCGTTGCGCCCGCTGACGCCGGGTTCACCGTCAACGGCGGCAAGGTGTCGATCACGCCCTCCAAGACGGGCACGGCCTGCTGCGGGACCGACGCGGTGACGATGATCCAGGCCGCCCTGCTGACCCGACCGGCGGCCGCCACCGTCACCCTGCCGCTCAAGACGGCAGCGCCCGCACGCGACGAGGACGCGGCGAGGAAGCTGCAGATCGTCGAGCCCATCGGCACCTTCACCACCAACCACGCCGCCGACCAGCCCCGGGTGCTGAACATCCACCGCATCGCCGATCAGATCCAGGGAGTGGTGATCAATCCCGGTGCGACGTTCTCCATCAACAACTTCATCGGGCCACGCACCGCGGCCAAGGGTTACGTGTCGGCGCCCACCATCGACGAGAACTACAACTTCACCGACGACATCGGCGGCGGGATCTCCCAGTTCGCCACCACCATCTTCAACGCCGCATTCTTCTCCGGGCTCGACATCCCCGGCTACTTCATGCACGGCATCTACATCTCGCGCTATCCCTACGGGCGGGAGTCGACCATCTCCTACCCCGAGCCCGACGTCCGCATCCGCAACAACACCCCCTACGGCGTGCTGATCTGGCCCACCTACACCGACACCTCGATCACGGTCACCATGTACTCGACCAAATACGTGAGCGGCGAGCAGACCAACCAGACGAAGACGCCCAAGGGGGTGTGCACCGCGGTGAGCACCGAGCGCACCCGGACCTACGTCGACGGGCGCAAGGCGGTCGACAACTTCAGCGGTCTGTACTCCCCGGGGGAGGGCGTCGAGTGCAAGTGACGCCCGTGTCGGTGAGCGGTACGGGCGGGATCGCCGAGCGGATCGACATGAAGGCGGCGGCCAGGGCGGTCGGCATCGGCCGCATCGCCCTCGGCGTGTCGTACCTGGCCACACCGGGGCTGGCCCTGCGGGCGTGGCCCGGGCGCCGGCCGACCAAGGACGACGACGGCGCCCTGCTCAAGCTGCTGGCCCGCTCCACCGGCGGGCGGGACATCGCCCTCGGGGTCGGTGTCCTGCTGGCCATGTCCCACGACGCACCGGTGCGGGGCTGGCTGGAGGCGGCCATGCTGGCCGATGTGGTCGACGCGGTCGCCATCCTCCTCGCCCTCCCCCACCTCCCCAAGGCCAAGGCGGTGCTGATGCTCGGCGCCGCCCTCGGGACCGCGGCCGCCGGGCGCCGCCTCGCCACCTCCCTTGGGTGACGAGCCTGCCTTGGGTGAGAGGTACGACGCCGTCGTCGTCGGTGGCGGCCCCGCCGGGTCGGCGGCGGCCATCACCCTCGCTCGCGGCGGCGCCCACGTGCTCGTCGTCGACAAGGCCCGGTTCCCCCGCGACAAATGCTGCGGCGACGGCCTTACCGCCGACGCCCTGCGCCAGCTCGAGGACCTGGGCCTGCGGCCCGAGTCGGTCCCCGACTGGCAGCCGGTCGACGAGGTGTGCGTCCGGTCACCGACCGGGCGGACGGTGCGCTTCCCCCTCCCGGCCGGCGACGGCCAGTTCGCCGTCGTCGCCCCCCGGGCCCAGCTCGACGCCGCCCTGCTCGACGTGGCCCGCGCCGCCGGGGCCAAGGTGGCCGACGGGCACGGACTGACCGGCGCCCGGGCGGTCCCCGGCGGGATGGAGCTGGAGGTCGACGGGCTCGGTACGGTGTCGGCCGGCTACGCCATCGGCGCCGACGGGGCGTGGTCGCCGCTGCGCCACGCCCTCGGCGCCAACCAGGCCGGCTACCTCGGCGACTGGCACGCGTTCCGCCAGTACTTCGCCGGCGTGGGCCCGGCGGCGGCCGACCTGTGGATCTGGTTCGAGCCCGACCTGCTGCCCGGCTACGCCTGGTCCTTCCCACTTCCGGGCGGCCGGGCCAACGTGGGCTTCGGCATCCTCCGCGATGCCGGCATCCCCGTCCGGGACATGAAGGACATGTGGCCGGACCTGCTGGCCCGACCGGCCATCAGCGATGTGCTCGGCCCTGACGCCCACCCCGAGGGCCCCCACAAGGCGTGGCCGATCCCGGCGCGGGTGGACCGGATGCCGCTCACGGCCGGGGCCGGCCGGGCCCTCTTCGTCGGCGACGCGGCGTGCGCCACCGACCCGATGACCGGCGAGGGCATCGCCCAGGCCCTCCTCACCGGCGGCCTGGCAGCCGATGCCGTGCTGTCCGGTGGCTCGGGCGACGCGGTGGCCCGGCTGTATGAGCGGGGCGTGGCCCACGACCTCTTCGCCGACCACCGGCTGTCCCGGCTGCTCAGCCGGGCCCTCAGCCACCGCAAGGGCGTGCGCATCGCCCTTCGGGTGGCCGGTTCGAGCGACTGGACGCGCCGTAACTTCGGGCGCTGGCTGTTCGAGGACTATCCCCGGGCCGCCGTCATCACGCCGAGCCGCTGGCACCGCGGCCTGTTCACCGGATCGGGGGCCTACAAGCCATGACGTTCCGGGTCGACAGGCTCGTGACCGCAGGGGTGTTCTCCCTGGACGGCCAGCACTTCGAGGTGGAGAACAACGTGTGGCTGGTGGGCGACGACGAGCGGGTCCTCGTCATCGACGCCCCCCACGACGCTGCCGCCATCCTCGCCGCGGTGGGCGGCCGGAAGGTCGAGGGCATCATCTGCACCCACGGCCACAACGACCACATCAACGCCGCCGTCGACCTGGCCACCGCCACCGGGGCGCCCATCGCCCTGCACCCGGCCGACGAGATGCTCTGGAACGCCGTCCACCCCGGCCGGCGCCCCGACATGGCCCTGGCCCACGGTGAGGTGATCGAGCGGGCGGGCGCCCAGCTGCAGGTGTGGCACACGCCCGGCCACTCCCCCGGCGGCGTGTGCCTCCACCTGGCCGAGGCCGGCGTGGTCTTCACCGGCGACACCCTGTTCAAGGGCGGTCCAGGCGCCACCGGACGGTCCTACTCCGACTTCCCCACCATCATCGAGTCCATCCGCCGCCTGCTGCTGGTCGTGCCTCCGCCGACCGTCGTCCACACCGGCCACGGCGAGTCGACCACCATCGCCGCCGAAGCCCCCCACCTCGACGAGTGGATCGCACGGGGCCACTGAACCTGTGGCGCACCGGTGCGATTGCGTCGAGCCCGCCCTCGTCGGCATGGTCGCCTTCGACGCCACGTTGCGAGCGGCCGCCTCGGCCGAGGGACTTCCCGTCCTGCCCTGACTCAGTCCAGGAGCCCGGCCGGGGGGTCGATGACGATCCGGCCCGGAAGCCGGGTCTTCACGAACACCAGGGGCACCAGGCGGTCCCCGGAGAGCACCAGCAGGTCGGAGGCGGGGTTGGCCTCCACCGCCTCCACCGGGCCGTAACTGCGGCCGGTGAGGTCGAACACCTCCGAGCCGATCAGCTCGTGGACCCAGAGCGTGCCGTCGTCGCCCTGGATAGCCTCCGCGGACAGGACGGCGCCCCGGTAACCCTCGGCCGCGTTGCGGTCGGGGACGCCGGCGAAGGTGACGATCCATCGACCCTGGTGGGCGGTGGCGCTGACGACCTTCAGGTCGCCCTTGTCCGACGACAGGACCGACCCGGGGGCGAGGCGCTCGTCGGGCCGGTTGCTCGTGAGGTCGACGATCACCTCGCCGCGGATGCCGTGGGCCTTGACAATGCGGCCGACCTCGAGCAACTGGTGGCCGGGAATTCCGGTCGGCGGAGAACCGCCCGGGGGGTCAGTCGACGATGTCGACGTGGGCCTCCACGCCCTCGCGTGCCGCGGCGGCGCGGACCACGGTGCGGATGGCCTGGGCGGTGCGGCCCCGGCGGCCGATGACCCGGCCCATGTCGCTCGGGGACACGTTGAGCCGCAGGCTCACCGAGCCGCGACCCTCGTCGACCTCGACGACCACGGACTCGGCATCGTCGACGATGGCCTTGGCCAGGTACTCCAGCACGTCACGGGGCACGGAGCCGACGACGCGGTTGCCGTCCTCGACCTCGTCCGCCTCGTCGTCCTCCAGTTCACCGTCCAGCTCGACGCCGACGTCGCTCACGAGTCGGAGGCGATGGTGGTGGTCATCGCCGGCGCAGCCGCTGCGGCCGTCGGGGCGGGGGCGGGGCTGCCGCCGGTGCCGGGCTTGAACTGCTCCCAGGCGCCGGAGATCTTGAGCAGCGCCTCGACCCGCTCGGTGGGCTGGGCGCCCTTCTGGAGCCAGGCGACGGCCTTGTCGTTGTCGATCTTGATCAACGACGGCTCGGCGCGCGGGTCGTAGGTGCCCACGATCTCGATGAAGCGACCGTCGCGCGGAGACCGCCCGTCGGCGGCGACAAGGCGGTACGTCGGCTGCTTCTTCTTGCCCATCCGCATGAGGCGGAGCTTTACGGCCACTGGTTCTCTCTCTTCCTAGTTATCCGAAACTCGGGACGCGGGGTCGGCCTTTGCCGCCGCCGCCCCTGCCGAGCATGCGCATCATCTTCTGCATGTCCTTGAACTGCTTGAGCAGCTGGTTGACCTCGCTGGTGGTCGTGCCACTGCCGTTCGCCACCCGCAACCGGCGGGAGCCGTTCATGAGCTGAGGTTCCCGGCGCTCCTCCGGAGTCATCGAGCGGATGATGGCCTCGATGCGGCCGATCTCCTTCTCGTCGATCTCGGCGTTCTTCAGCTCCTTGGGGATTCCCGGCAGCATACCGACCAGGTTCTGCAGCGGCCCCATCTTCTTGACCTGCTGCATCTGCTCGAGGAAGTCCTCGAGGGTGAAGCTGCCGTTCTGGAGCTTCTCGGCCGCCTTGGCCGCCTCGTCGGAGTCGTAGGCCGCCTCGGCCTTCTCGATGAGGGTCAGGACGTCGCCCATGCCGAGGATGCGGCTGGCCATGCGGTCGGGGTGGAAGGCCTCGAAGTCGCCCAGCTTCTCGCCTACCGAGGCGAAGGCGATGGGCCGGCCGATGACCTCCTTGACCGACAGCGCCGCGCCACCGCGCGAGTCGCCGTCGAGCTTGGAGAGGATGACCCCGTCGATCGCCAGCACGGCGTGGAACGACTCGGCCACGTTGACCGCGTCCTGGCCGGTCATGGCGTCGACGACCAGGAAGGTGTAGTTCGGCTGGACGGCGGCCGAGATCCGCCGGGCCTCCTCCATCAGATCCTCGTCGACGTGGAGGCGGCCGGCGGTGTCGACGATGACCACGTCCTTGCCCAGCCGCTTCGCCTCCTCGAGGCCGGCGTGGGCCACCGACTCGGGGTCGGTGGGCTCGGAGAACACGGGCACGCCGGCCTGGCCGCCGAGGACCCGCAGCTGCTCGACCGCGGCCGGGCGCTGGAGGTCGCAGCCCACAAGGATCGGGTTGCGCCCCTGGGAGCGGAACCACTTGGCCAGCTTGCCGCAGGCGGTCGTCTTGCCGGAGCCCTGGAGGCCGGCCAGCAGCACCACGGTGGGTGGGCGGCTGGCGTAGGTGATCTTCAGGCTCTCGCCGCCCAGGCTGTTGATCAGCTCCTGGTGGACGATCTTGATGACCTGCTGGGCCGGGCTCAGGCTGGCCGACAGGTCGGTGCCGACGCACTGCTCCCGGATGCGGGCGACCAGGTTCTTGACGACCTTGAAGTTGACGTCGGCCTCGAGCAGGGCGACGCGGATCTCCCGCAGCACCTCGTCGACCTCGGCCTCGCCCATGCGGCCACGCCCGCGCAGGCGCTTGAAGATCGTCTCGAAGCGATCGGACAGGGATTCGAACATGGCTTTCGCCCAGGTTACCGGACATCCCCCGGCCCCACGGGCCTCAGCCCCACAGTTCTGGCTGCAGTTGGCTGCGCATACGCGCGCAACTGCAGCCGGAACGGGAGGGGGTGGCTCAGGCCAGCGCCCGGGTGACCAGGCGGGCCAGTTCGGCCTGGCCGGCCGCGGTGGGATGGAACGAGGCCTTCAGGTCGGTGAGGACCACGCCGGTGAGCCACGGGCCCGGGGTGCAGGCCTCGTGGCCGGAGAAGTCGGTGCTGACGTCGACGTAGGAGGCTCCTGCCGCCTTGGCCGCCCGGCTGACCACGTCGCTCAGGCGGTCGCCCTTCGCCCGCAGCCAGCGGGCGTCGTCTGCGGTGATGCGCCGGCTGGGGAGAATGGTGCCGACGGCCGGGCAGGTGTCGAGGTCGACGGTGGCCGGGTCGGCCACCACCTGGGGGTAGCCGACGACCAACAGCCGGGCGGACGGGGCCCGGGCCCGGATCTGGCGGTAGGCGGCTTCCAGGGTGGGCCCGAGCGTGACCAGAGCCGCCTCCACCTGGGCATCGAGGTGCGAGCACGGGTCGGCGCCGACCACGCACTCGCCGACGACCGAGGCGAAGCCCGCATCGTTGCCCCCGATGGTCACCGTGACCAGGTCGGACGCGGGATCCACCGACGCCAACTGGCCGGGCGTGCCGACCACGTCGGGCACGCGGGCGCCGGTGCACGGCGCGAACGCCAGCGCCGAGCCCTCCTGGGCCGCCACCAGGCGGGGGTAGGCGGACGGACTGCGGTGGCAGGCGCCGGAGTCGGCCTCGAAGGGCGGCAGCCCCTCGCCGGCGGCGTAGGAATCGCCCAGGGCGGCGTAGATCCGGGGCTTGAGCGGGGCGGGCGCCGCCTTCCTCGCCGGGCTGCCCGAGGACGAGCACGCGGCGGCGACCAGGAGCAGGCACACGGCGACCCGTGTGGCGGATCCGGGCCGCCCGGGCGCGCCCGATCCGCCGAACCGGGGGACCGGGGCCCTGCGATCAGGCGAAGAGGGCGTCGATGAACTCGTCGGGGTCGAAGGGGATGAGGTCGTCGGCGGTCTCGCCCAGGCCGACCAGCTTGATCGGGATGCCCAGGTCGTTCTGGATGGCCAGGACGATCCCGCCCTTGGCCGTGCCGTCGAGCTTGGTCAGCACCACGCCGGTGACCTCGACCGCCTCGGTGAACTGCTTGGCCTGGACCAGGCCGTTCTGGCCGGTGGTGGCGTCGATGACCAGGAGGACCTCGGTGACCTTGCCCGGAGGCTTGTCGGCCACCCGCCGGACCTTCTTCAGCTCCTCCATGAGGTTGATCTTGGTGTGGAGGCGGCCGGCGGTGTCGGCCAGGACCAGGTCGGTGTGGCGGGCCGCGGCCCGCTCGACGGCGTCGAAGACCACCGCGCCGGGGTCGCCGCCCTCGTTGCCCCGGACCAGGGTGGCGCCCACCCGCTTCGACCACAGCTCGAGCTGCTCGGCGGCGGCGGCCCGGAAGGTGTCGCCCGCGGCCATGATGACGGTGCGGCCCTCGCCCACCTGCTGGTGGCCGACCTTGCCGATGGTCGTGGTCTTGCCGACGCCGTTGACCCCGACGAACAGCCAGACGTTGGGCATGCCGGGCTCGATCCGCAGGGTGCGGTCGGCGATGGAGAGGCGCTTCTTGAGGTTGTCCTTCAGGGCGTCGACCAGGAGCTCGGGGGTGGCGATGCCCTCGGCCTTGACCTGGGCCCGGAGCTGATCGAGCAGGGCGGTGGTGGCGGCGATGCCCACATCGGCCCGGATGAGGGCCTCCTCCAGCTCGTCCCAGGTGTCGTCGTCGATCTTGGTGCGGGACCGGACGGAGCCCAGGTAGCCGGCCAGCAGGCCACGGGCCTTGCCCAGCCGGTCACGGAACCGGGGACGCTCGGGCGCTGCGACCGCGCCGGACTCGGCCTCCTGGACCGGCTCCTCCCGGGCACCGGCCAGCACGGCTTCGGCCTCGGCGACCACCTCGGCGGCCTGGCGGGCCAGCTCCTCCTCGGAGGGGATGGCCGTGCGCTTGCTGCGGGGCTGCTTCGGCGGGGCGGTCGTGGCCGAGGGCGGCGGCAGTGGGGAGGGCGGAGGCGGCTCCAGCTCGGCCCCCGGCCGCCGGGGCCGGGCAGCGATGAAGGCGGCAACCAGTCCACTGATCACCAGCACCGCCAACAGCCCCAGCACGATCTCCATGCTCCGTAGGGTACCGGCCCCGATCCATCCGAACCGGTGGCACGCAGTGCCATATCTCGCACTGAGCGAACCCAGTTCGGTGGTGGGGCCCTCGTCAGGCGGTGGTGCGGACCCGCTCGCTGAGCACGCGCGACGACCCGCCCGGCTGCATGGTGACCCCGTACAGGCAGTCGGCGGCTTCCATCGTCCGCTTCTGGTGGGTCACGACCAGGAGCTGGGCCTCCTGGCGGAACTCGCCGAGCAGGTCGAGGAAGCGGGTGAGGTTGACGTCGTCCAGCGCGGCCTCGACCTCGTCGAGCAGGTAGAACGGCGACGGCCGGCTGCGGAACACTGCGAACAGGAAGGCCAGGGCGACCAGGGACCGCTCCCCGCCCGACAGGAGGGACAGCTTCCGGACGTTCTTGCCGGCGGGGCGGGCCTCCACCTCGATGCCCGACTCCAGCAGGTGGTCGGGGTCGGTGAGGCGGATGCGGCCCTGGCCGCCGGGGAACAGGGTCTCGAACAGCCGGGTGAAGTGGTCGGCCACGTCGGCGTAGGCGGCGGCGAGGAGCTGGGCCATCTCGGTCTCGACGGCGCGGATGACCTTGGCCAGATCCTTGCGGGTGCCCTTGACGTCGTCGAGCTGGGCGGTCAGGAAGGCGTGTCGCTCCTGGAGGGCGGCCAGCTCCTCCAGGGCCAGGGGGTTCACCAGGCCCATGGTCCGCAGCTCCCGCTCCAGCTCCCGCACCCGGCTGGGCGGGCTGGTCCCGTCGACGAGGGGCGGGCAGGGCGCGGCGACGGCCGTCTCGGGCTCACAGTCCAGTTCCCGGCGCACGGCCTCGACCGCCGCCTCACGCCGCATGCGGACTTCGGCGTCGGTGAGCTCGGCCCGCCGGAAGTGCTCACGGACCTCCTCCTGGCGGCGCTCGGCCGCCTGCCGGGCCTTGCGCAACGCATCGAGCCGGGCGGCACCGGCGGCCAGGGCGTGGGCCTGGGCCTCACGCCGGGCCCGGACGTCGGCCAACTCCGTCCCGATGACACCGAGCCGGTCCTCGACCAGGGCCGACAGCCGCCCGGTGCGGGCGGCCAGCAGCTCGTTCGTCTCACGACGGGCCCCGGCCGCGGCCCGCTCGGCGCCCTGGCGGGCCAGCCGCTCCTCGACCTCGGCCCGGCGGCGGGTGAGGTAGCGGCGGCGGTCGTCGAGCGCGCTGGCCTGGGCCTCGATCTCCGCTCGCCGGCTCCGCAGCGCGCCGGCCCGGTCGCGGACCTCCTGGCGCACGGCCTGGAGACGGGCCGCCTGCTCGGCGCCGGCCGCCTCCTCGGCCTCCAGCACCGGCAGGAGTTCGTCGAGCTCGGCCAGCCGGGCCTCGTCCTGGACCACCCTGCGGGCCAGCTGGTCCAGGTGGGACCGGACACCGCCGGCCTCGGTCCCGGCCTCCTTGCGCCGGGCCTGGGCCCGGTCGAGCTCCGAACGGGCGGAACGGGCGGCGCGGACGGCGTCGTCACGATGGCGGGCGGCCCGGATCTGGGCGGCGTTGGCCGCCTCGGCGGCGGCGGCGACCTCGGCCAGCACGCTCGCGGTGGCGGCCGCGGCCGTAGCCGCCCGCTCGACCCGGGTCCGGGCCTCGTCGAGGGCCAGCCGCGTCGCCGCCGGCCCGCTATCGCCCCGTCGCCAGGCGGTGGCGCCGAAGCTGTCGCCCGCACGGGTCAGGGCGACGACGTCGGGATGGGCCAGGCTGACGTCGAGGGCCTGGGCCCAGTCCCCCGGCACCACCACGACGGGGCCGAGCAGCACGTCGAGAACCCGCTCCACCCCGGGGTGGGCCGATCGGACGTGGGGCCGCAGGGGCTCGCCCGGGCACCCGGCCGGCGGCACCGCCGGCGTCGCCGCAGGGGCGCCGAGGGCAAGGACGGCGG
>JALYYN010000367.1 GCA_030946525.1 Actinomycetota bacterium
CCAGTGCCGCGCTGTACCTCCTTGGGTCACAACGGGGCGTCGAGCCGTTCGCAAACTTCGATCTGGTGTCGCCCGCGCTTCTCTGGTCCGAGGTGACGTCGGTGTTGAACGAGATGAGGTGGCGACGCGAGTTGTCGCCTGCTCTTGCGCAGACGGTGTTCGATCGCCTGCTCGCGTCGCCGATCGACCGGCGCGCGGACGACAACCTGTACCGGGATGCCCGGGAGGTCGCAAGGACGCTCGGCTGGGCGAGGACCTACGACGCCGAGTATGTGGCTCTCGCCCGGACGCTCGACGTCGACCTCATGTCCCGAGACGAGCGGCTCCGCAGGGGCGCCGCCCGATTGATCACGGTGGTCACACCCGACGAGCTCGTTCCGCCGGAGCATTCGACCGGGTTTTGAATAACTGCACACTCACAGTGGAACAGGCGATTGCATCTGATGCGCTGGCTGATAGCATCAGGTGCGTGCCCCGCACGACCATCGACATCGACGCCTCGGTCCTGCGTGAACTGAAGCGCCGCCAACGGATCGAGAAGACGACACTCGGTCAACTTGTTTCCGAGCTCCTCGCTCGATCCCTTGCCGAGGGGAACGTCGTGGCCGAGTTGCCACCACTTCGGTGGCCGTCGCAGGACCTGCGTCCCCGGATGGATCTCGACGACAAGGACGCCGTCTGGCGGGTCTTGGATGAGGGCGACAGGGGATGACCGCGACGGTCGATACCAACGTGCTGGTGCTGGCCGTGCACGCCACCGACCCTCGTCAGGACCGAGCCCGCGCCCTGCTGGACTGGGTCGCGGCGGGGCCCGCGGTTGTCCACCTGTTCTGGCCTGCGCTCATGGGTTTCCTCCGAATCGTGACCCATCCGTCGATCTTCGCCCACCCCCTCAACCCGGACGATGCGATCGCCGCGGTTGACCGGCTCGTCGATCGACCGCACGTGCGGGTGGGTGGGGAACTCGACGATTTCTGGGCTTCCTACCGCCGCGTGGCCGGCGAGGTGTCGCTCCGAGGCAACCTGGTGCCTGACGCTCACCTCGTGGCCCTCATGCACGAGCACGGGGTGAGGACCATCTGGAGCAACGATCGTGATCTGCGGAGATTCGGGGGCATCACCGTCAAGGATCCCTTTTCGGAGAGGTACTCGACAGGGTTCGGATAGGCCGCCCTCCCGGAGTGGAGAGGCCATGGAAGGCCCACGCAAGTTACGTGGTGCACGTGTTTCACGTACACCCCGGGCGTGAAGCGGAACCTGACCGTCCAGCTTGACGAGGAGACCGTCGCCAAGGCCCGGGTGCTCGCCGCCCGACGGTCGACCTCCGTGAGCAAGCTCGTGGCCCAGGAGATCGACAAGCTCGTCGGCAGGGACGACCGCTACCGGCGAGCGAGCGCAGTGGCGCTTGCCCACCTCAGCCGGGGATTCCATCTCGGTGGGGGTGCCCCACCTGATCGGGACGCCCTCCATGACCGGTGAACTGCATGACCGGTGAGCTGCATGACCGGTGAGCTGACTTTCGTCGACACCAACGTGATCGTCTACGCGTACGACAGTGACGCAGGTGCGAAGCATGAGGCGGCTCCTTCTGGGGCGCGCTCATCGTCGTCTCAGCCCGCCGCTCGGGCGCACACTCGCTGCTGACCGAGGACCTGCAGGATGGCCGGCGGTTCGACGGGATGGAGATCGTCAGCCCTTTCCGCAACTCCTCCGTCGGGGAGCACTCGACAGGACTCGAATAGCCGCCTCGGTCAGGCGGCGTGGGCATGGCGAGGTCGGCCGGACGCGGGAGGCGGCGCGACGACCTCCTCGTCGGCCGCCGGGGGCGGCGCGGACGTGGTCGATGCCCCTGCGTCCTGCTGGAGCCACCACCACGTCCGCAGGGTGGCGAGCCCGGCGACGCCGACGAGCACCAGGGCCAGGAGACCCAGGCCGGCGCTGACGTGGCCGGCGGGCGCGGTGACCGGGCTGGCCGGTGCGCCGCCACCGCCGGCCGCCACTGAGGCGACCGCCACCGCGGCGCCGGCGTCGAGGCGGCCCTGGCATCCGGTGCCACAGCCGGCCGAATGGTCGACCGTCGCCAGCAGGCGGCTGACCGCGGCGGAGGGGTCGAGGCCCTGGGCCAGCAACAGGGCCAGCGTGGCGCTCACGTGCGGGGTGGCCATCGACGTACCGGCCAACCACGCGTATCTCCCGCCCGGCATCGGGGACGGGACGTCGGCCCCGGGACCGTCGCCGCTCCCACCCGGTGCGACGACCCCCCACTTGGCGTTGCCGAGCGACGTGGAGTATCCCGCCACCGCGCCCCGGTTGTCGGTGGCGCCGACGACCACGGCGTCGAGGTCGCCGTAGTTGGCGCTGCCCGTGCCGCTCACGTCGTCGTAGTTGCCGGCGGCGAGGACGGGGATGGCTCCCCGGGTCCAGGCGTACTCGATGCCCGGGCGCAGCGGGGTTCCGAGGCGGGAGACCAGGACCAGGTCGGCGTCACCCAGGCTGAGGTTCACGACCCGTGCGCCGTGGTCGACGACCCATTCGATCGCCTTGTTGATGTCCTCCGTGTCGCCCGACCCGTCGTCGCCGAGCGCCTTGGCCACCACGAGATGGGCGTCGGGGGCCACCCCGGCGATGCCGACGCCGTTGTCGGCAGTGGCGGCGGCGATCCCGGCGACAGCCGTGCCGTGGCCCTTGACGTCCTTCGCACTGCCCTCCCGGCACGTCCCGCCGATGCAGTCGGCCATGGCGTCGACCTTGCCGGCCAGATCCGGGTGGGCGGCATCGATGCCGGTGTCGACCACGCCGATCACGATCCCCGAGCCCGTCGAGCGGGCCCAGGCCTCGGTCGCCTTGACCTGGGTGAGGTTCCACTGCTGGTCGAAGTACTTGTCGTCGGTGGCCCGGGCCGGCGAGACGGCCACGAGCATGACCGTGCCTGCGCACGCAACGACCGCCGCCGCTCGCCGCAACCGGTTCCCCAGCATCGCCCGCCTCCGTCTCTCAGAAGTTGCCGAAGTTGGAGCCGCAGATGCCGAGGCCGTAGGCGTCGAGCTTGGCATCCGCCGCCGTGCCCAGGACCGTCTCCTCCTGGTTGGCGGCAAGGAGCCGGGAGCCGTCGCCGGCCGCCGCTGCGTCGCGCATTTCGGCCTCCTTGGCGAGGACCTTGTCCTGGGCGGCGAGCATGTCGGCGACCGCGGTCTCGTCGCCTGGCGGTACCGGGAGGGCCTTCAGGTCGGACTCCATCCTGTCGGCGACCTGGAGGACCTGGTCGAGGGCCCGGGCCAGGGCTCGGGGATCGGCCCGGGGCTCGGGGATGGCATCGATGTTGCGCGACCCCTCCCGGCACACGTTGTCGGCCTTGGCCACGAACGCCGTCTTGACCAGGGCCTTCGAGCCACCGACGACGTTATCCATGCCCGCCTGCATCCCGGTGGCGCAGGCCCGAAGGCCGAGGGCACGGGCCTTGGCCGTCGTGTCGCCGAACTGCGTGGAGACCTGCCGGGTGGCCCTTGCAGTCGCGGCGTCGTCCTTCTTGCCGGCGGCGTCACCCAGGCCGTGGACCGCCTGGCTGGTCAGCGCCAGGGCGTCGACGACGATGGTGGCCTTCCCCCTCGCCGCGCCGCCGGGGAGCTTGATCCTCCTCAACCGGGCGAGCTGCCCGTCGGTCGCGGTCGCCACTGTCGCGACCGCGGACGCCAGCTCGGGGTAGCTCGTCGGCTTGGCCACGGACGCCACCGGGCCGTTGGCCGGACCGCAGGCGGCGTCGGCCTTGGCGATGAACTTCTGCTCCGAGGGCAGGCCGACGCCCTCGGTGGCCATGAAGACCCCGACCCCCCCGCCGAGCAAAACGGCCACGGCCACGACGGCGGCGATCAGGCCCGTCCTGCCGTTCCCCGTGCGCCTCGGGACCATCGGCGCCGGCCCGGTCTGGATGGGTGCGGGACGGGCCTGCCGCTCCCGCTCGGCCCACAGGTCGGCGACGACGGAACCGGCGTGGGTCCGGCCGTGACCTGCGGGCGGACGGGGCGGGGTCCAGACCGGGGGCGGGGGCGGTGGCGGCGCAGCGTCGGAGGTGGGCTCCGGCGGCGGCTGGGCGGCCGTCCGCACCTTGTCGGGTGACGGTGCCGGGCGCCGAGGACGCGGCGGCGTCAGACGGGCCGGGGTGGTACCCGCCGCCTTCCTGGCCGTCGGTGCCTTCGCAGCCGTCGACTTCGCAGCCGTCGACTTCGCGGCCTTGGCGGTCGTGGCCGACGCCCGGGTGGACGGCTTGGTCGCCTTGGCCGTCCCGGCCGCCGGGCGGACCGCACCGGTCGGGGCGACCGCCTTCGCCGAGGTGCTGCGG
>JALYYN010000435.1 GCA_030946525.1 Actinomycetota bacterium
GCCCGGGCCGGCTCGGCCGCCACGGCGGGCTCGGCCACCATCGGCTCGCCCGGCGTTTCGGCGTCACCGCCACGCCGGCGCCGGCCGCGGCCCCGCCGGTTCCGCCCGGTGCCGTCGATGTCGACGACCGGTGCGATCAGGTCGTCATGGAGGGGTGCCGCCGGTGCGGGCGGCGCGCCGGCGGAGGCCCCCGCACCCCAGTCGGCGTCATCCTGGAGCGGCGGCACCTGCCGGAGGGGCGCCGGCTGCCCGGACGTGCCCTCGTCGGTCACGGCAGGGGCGTCCTCGACCAGCGCGCTGTAGATCCGCGCCCAGCGGATGCGGTCGCCCTGGACGCCCATGACGAAGACCCCGGCCACCTCGGCGTCACGCCCCGCCCCGTGCAGCTCCAGCCACACCGTGTCGCCGCCGGCCGCGGAGCGCAGGACGGTGAGGCGGAAACCGGGCTCGGCGTCGAAGATGGCCTGCCAGTTCCGGCGGACCTGGTCGGCGCCGCGGAAGTTCCGGCTCGGGTACATCGGCTGGATGCTGTCGAAGTCAGGGTGCAGGCAGGCCGACACTCCTTCGGCATCGTGACGGTTGCAGGCGTTCACGAAGTTGGTGACCACCGACATCGGGTCGCTCAGGCCGGATCTCTTGCGTTTCAGCAGCGCCATGGGCACCTCCTTAACGGGAAGGTAGTCCGTCCTGGTGTCGCCACGGTGGGTGGCGGGGCGGATCGAAGACCACGTCGACCGTTTCTCCCCGGATGGCACGGAAGGCGGGGACGCTCCAACGAGTGGCTCCGGCCAGAGGCGCAGGGAGGTTGTCCTCGGCGAACCAGCCGACGTCGGAGCACTCCAGGGGGTGGCCGCGGAGGTCTCCGCCGAGCAGCCGGCAGTGGAAGACCAGGGAGTAGAGCGGCACCGAGGTGAAGCCGAGGCGGAGACCGTCGAGCACGGCGATCAGCCGGACCGGGTCGACCTGCATACCCGTCTCCTCGAGCACCTCCTTGACCGCCACCTCCGACGCCGAGTACCCGATGTCGGCCCATCCGGTGGGATAAAGCCACACGCCCGTGTCGGCCCGCTGGACCAGCAGGATCTCGCCGTGCTCGTTGCCGACCACCGCTCCGACGGCCACTTTGGGAGTGACGTAGCCCGCCACCCCGGAGCCCACCTGCCGGAGCCACTCCTCGACCAGCGGGCCCGCCTCCAGGTCGTGGCCGGCCGCCACCCGGATGTCGGCGGCCACGTGGAGGATCTCCTGGAAGCGCTCCCGCTCGTACAGGCTGTCCGTGAAGGCCAGGCCGGTCCGGGCGATCCCGGCGAGGGCCTCGCTCCACCGCAGCAGGTCCGGAGGTGCGGTCATCTGCCTGAAACGCTATCCGGCCCTTCCAGGGGGCCGCCGCCGGATGGGAGGATGGTCGCCGTGGCCGTTCGGACCGATTGCCGGCACTACTCCAGCCGGTCCCTGCCCACGGGCGACACCGTCGACCGCTGCCGCCTCGACGTGGCCGAGACCATGCCGTTCGCGTGCCCCGAGGACTGCGTGTTCTTCGAGCCCCGGCCCATCAGCGACGCCGGTTGGCACCGCCCGCCCGGCGACGACCGCTGACCCCCGCCGCTGCTCTCAACGCGTCTGTAGTCCTTTTGGGAATATGCTCCCCGCGCACAGAACGGCGAAAGACCGACGGGGGGTCGCAGTGAGGGGTCGGAAGAGGCTGGGCGTGGCGATGGGATCGGCGGCGATACTCGCATCGGGGGTGTACGCGAGCGCGCCGGTGAGCGCGGCGTTTCCCGGCGTCAACGGGAAGATCGCCTGCGCCACCAACCGGGACGGGAACTTCGAGATCTATACGTTCAATCCCAACGGGACCGAGCTCGAGGCCACCCGGCTGACGAACAACCCGGCCTCCGACGGCCGGCCCCGGTACCGGTCGGACGGCAGGATGATCGCCTTCGAGAGCTCCCGCAGCGGCAGCAGCGAGATCTGGATCATGAACGCCGACGGTTCCAACCCCCGCCAGCTCACCTTCAGCGGTGGCAACAGCAGCCCGACGTGGCACCCGGACGGATCCCAGATCATGTACCAGTCGGTGCGGAACGGGCGGTTCCAGATCTCGAAGATCAACATCGACGGCACCGGTGAGACCCAGCTGACGTTCACGAACGACGAGAACTCGCTGCCGGCGTGGTCCCCGGACGGCACGGTCATCGCCTTCAGCAGCAGGCACATCGATCCGGCCGCCGACGTGGAGACCATGACCCCGTTCGGCACCAACACGGTCGACATCACCAACAACCCCGGCGTCGAGGATTCGTGG
Source organism: Actinomycetota bacterium (assembly GCA_030946525.1). Taxonomy (GTDB): domain Bacteria; phylum Actinomycetota; class Acidimicrobiia; order Acidimicrobiales; family AC-14; genus CADCTB01. The sequence goes on from JALYYN010000435.1 coordinate 2,306, forward strand.
CCGGCCTGGTCGCCCAGCGGCGACCAGCTCGCCTTCCACAGCCGTCGGGACGACCCGGCCGGTGAGGAGATCTACCGGATGAACCCGAACGGCACAGGTGTGGTCCGCCTGACGAACAACGTCAACAGCAACCCGAGCCTGTCCTTCGACATCTTCCCCTTCTATTCGCCCGACGGCGCCAGGATCGGCTGGAACAGCGGGCGGGACGGCAGCTTCGGCGAGGTGTACACCATGAGCTCGGCCGACGGCAGCGACGTCCGGCGGATCACCAACAACCCGGCCACCGACCAGCGCTGCGACTGGCAGCCCCTGTGCACGATCTACGGATCGGGCGACATCACCGGCACCCCGGGCGACGACGTCATCTGCGGCTCCGAGGGCCCCGACCGCATCTCGGGCGGGGGCGGCAACGACATCATCTACGGCTTCGGCGGTGACGACCAGATTTCCGGGGGCGACGGCAACGACCGGCTGTTCGGAGGGACAGGGAACGACGTCATCACCGGGGGCACCGGCACCGACTTCATCTCCGGTGGCCCGGGCAACGACCGCCTCGTGGCCGACCCGGGCGAGCGGCTGGATCCGGGCGCCGGCACCGATGCCTGTTCGATAGGCGCCGTGCAGGTCTGCCCGCCCCGGCTCTCCTGAACCCGGCACCTGCGTCGCACCGCCTCCGCTCGACGCAGGGGCGGTGCCGCGTCAGGGCGCTGCGAGCAGTTCGTCGAGGCGGGAGAAGAACTCGGAGCGGGCCATGACCTGCTCGCAACCGGCCATGCGGGCCGCGTCCATCACGTCCCGGCTGGTGTGGTTGGCGAAGCCGATGACCCGGGTCCCGCCCAGGTCGGCCAGCGCCGCCACCGCACCGGGCCGGGTCAGGTCGACGACCACGACGTCGGCCTCTGCGCTCCGGCCGGCCAGGTCGGCCGGCCGCGAGACGAAGACCACGTCGCCCGCCGCCGCCACCTTGGACCGGTCCATGAGGTCGGGGACGTAGGCGACGATCCGGCGTGTGGCGGGGCCGGAGGGGTCGGAGTCGGTCATGTGGCGTGCCTCCTGCGGTGGGCGAGGGCTTTCGCCGCCCCCCACACCATGCCCGGTTCGGCCAGCGAGGGGTCGACGTCGGCGAAGGTGGCGGGCGACAGGTCGTAGGGGTCGTCCGGCAGCAGGCGGACCTGGATGGGGTCGCGCTCCACCTCGGCAACCCCGGCGGCCCGTAATACGGCGGTCGGATAGCTGACGGCGTCGCGCAGCAGCGCCAGCGGGGTCGTCCGCTGGTCGTCGATGTCGGCGGCGAGGAGGGTCCGCACCCGGGCGCCCACCTCCTCGGCCGCCCGGGCGCCGGCGGCCTGCGCCTGCGCGACGACGTCGGCCGCCGGCGCCTCGCCCGGTCGCCAGGCGGTCAGTATCCGGGCGACGGAACGCTCCACCCAACCGGGTAGGGCGGCGACCACCGCGTCGGCCAGCGCCGTAGCATGCTCCTCCACCCGACCATCGTAGGGAGAGCCCCCACATTTCCGGAGAACGACCCTCCCGACCCGAGCCCGCGCCGCCCGGCCCCGGCCAGGAGTCGGTCTGGGACTACCCACGGCCTCCCCGTGTCGAGCCGAGCCGTAGCCAGGTGGAGGTGGTCTTCGCCGGGGTGACGATCGCGGTCACGCTGGCCTCCCTGCGCGTCCTGGAGACGAGCCATCCCCCGAACTGGTACTTCCCGCCCGACAGCCTGCTGCCGGGGATACTCCGGGCGTCGATCAAGACCAGCTGGTGCGAATGGAAGGGCCGGGCGACCTATTACTCGATCGTCCACCGCGGCCGGGCCGAAGCCGACGCCGTCTGGACCTACCTCGACCCGCTGCCCGGCTACGAGTCGCTCGCCGGCTACCTGGCCTTCTACCCGGCGGCCATGGAGGCCTGCCTGGTCGACACCGAACTGGCCATACCTCAGCCGGGAGGCTTCTACGGCGGCTGGATCACCTCCAGGGTGACGGGTCCCTTCAAGGGGGAGCCCGGCAGCGCCGGCTGGTGAGAAGCCCGGGCACGAGCCGCTGACCGGGCGCGTTCCGTCCTGGCGACGGAGACCGTGGCCCGGATGACCACGACGGTGAGGACGAGCCGGATCAACACCGTGACCGGGAGGGCGACCCGGCTGGCGTCGGAGGCCGACAGGAGGGCGGTGCCGACGAGGGCCGCACCGGCGGCGGCCAGGGTGAACGCCGTGCCGACCTGGAGCGGCGAGCGGCCGGCGAGCAAGGCCATCGCCGCCCCCCGCCGGTTGCGTGCGAACGGAACGGGCCGCCGGGGCCGGGTGTGCGGAAGGACGCAGCACCAGATGCCGACTGCGCCGATGCCGGCCAGCCACCACACGACCAGCGGGTCGGCGGAACCCGGGCGGGGGCTGAAGAAGACGTCGTCGAGGGCGCCGGGTATCACCACCGGCACCGCGGTCCGGCCGTCGGATCGCAGCACGCTCTCGTCGCCGAGGGCGTCCGAGAAGTACCGGTGCGCCGCTCGAGGGTGGGTGGCCAGGTGGGCTGCCAGTGCGGCGACGAAGTGGCCGCTCAGCCAGGCCTGCCCGGCCGGACAGCGGAGACGGTCCTCCTGGAGGAGGTTGCGCGGGTGGTCGCCGGGGGCGACGGGCGGATCGGGTCGTAGGCACGCCGGGGCACCGGCATCGATCATGGCCTCGATGAGCGACGGGCCGGAGGGGGTGTCGTAGGCGGCCACGTAGTACTGGGTCAGGGTGCGGCCGTTGAGGCCCGGGACGCCCAACCAGCCGCCCCAGGTCCGGTCGACACCGACGTTGTACGTCCACGCGTAGCCCACCGCTCCCGCGCTGAGGAGGCCGAGGACCAGGACGGTCCCGGTTGCCATCCGTCTGCCGTGGCGCGTCGACGTCGTCCTCGCCAGGTGGGCCAGGAGGGCGACGCCCGGCGCCAGGGGGAGGAACACGGGTCTCAGCACGGCGAGCAGGGAGGCGGCGGCCAGCGCGGCCAGGAGCATCGGGAGGCGCCCGCGGCCGGCGCACACCGAGAGGACGGCCGCGACGTACAGGGCGACCAACGACAGGGTGAGCGACTCGCTCAGGAGAACCCCGTCGAACCCGGACACGCCCACGGTGAGGGCGAGCACGGCCACTGCGCACGACGCGAGCGCCGCCGCCGTGCGGTTCGAGGTCAGCCGGGCGAACTGCCAGATGCAGAGCGCCCAGCAGCACGTGGCGATGGCGAACTGGGCCAGCACCCGGCACGTGTCGGTGGGGGCGACCGAGTACAGCAGGGTGATCGGCCAGGGCCGGAGGGTGTGGCCGAGGAAGTTCCCCGCCGAGAAGTCCAGCCAGCGCTGGCCGGCGCGGCGGTACATGGGCGTGTCGGCGGTGACCACCGGGTGGCCCAGCCAGAGGAGCTGCCGGAGCCGGGCCAACAGGTACAGGCCGACGGCCGCCGCCGGCACCCGGAGGTCGGTCGACGGTTTCCGCGGATCGAGCGGGCCACCGGTGTCCGCCGGTCGTTTGGCAATGGAACCGAGGGCCAGGGTCACCGCGCCGAGCACCTTTCGCCGAGGTGCGCAGTGTACGTGGGAGTCCTTCGGCCGATGGGGATCCGGCCCTCCCGGTCGGTGGCGACCGGCGCCTTCCGTCTCCACTAGGGTCGTCGGCGGGCGATCCATCCGGCTGGGGATGAGGCCTCAAGTCGTCGGCCGGCGTTGCCGACGTCCCTCGTGGATCCGGGCGCTCCGAGTACCGCAGAAGCCCCCCAGCCCGAAGCCCCGAGGAGGACCCGTGGACACAACTGTCGACGTCGAACGCCCGCACCCGCTCCCCGCCCGCGTGGTGGTCGTCGGGCTCATCCTGGCCCTGGCCGTCCTGCTGCTCCCCGGCCGGGCCATGGCCGCTCCCGCCGGCGACTCGGCGACCGCCGTCGGACTGATCAACCAGGCCCGCGCCGACTACGGCCTCGGCGGTCTCACCCAGGACCCCGAGCTGCAGGCCCTCGCCGACCGCCAGGCCAACCGCATGGCCGATGCGGGCTACCTGTTCCACACCTCGCGCCTCGGTGACCGGCTCAGCGCTGGGTGGTGGGCGTGGGCGGAGAACGTGGGCTACGGCAGCTCCGTCGAGTGGGTTCACGGCGCGTTTATGAACAGCGACGTCCACTCGGCCAACATCCTCGACCCCACCTACGACTACGTCGGGGTGGGCGTGGCCTACGGCAGCGACGGTTACGTCTACGTGTCGGAGATCTTCGGGGCCTGGTGATCGCCGGGTTCAGTGCCCGACGGTGGCCAGCGGTCGGCCGAGGAGCTCGGCCGGCAACTGGTCGACCTGGCAGCTGAGCCGGATCCGCCCCGGCAGGACCACCGCGCCGGCCACGCACGGCAGGAGGCTCAGCTTCGGGATGCGCAGGGCCGGCACGGACAGGCCGGCGACGGTCACCTTCAAGGTGTTGTCGCTGACTGAGGCGGTCGCATTGATGAGCTGGCCCGCCACCCGGACCCGGATCCTGTCGGAGTCGAGGGTGACGGGAACGCCGAGGACCTCCGAGAGCCGCTCCTGGGTCACCTCGGCGACCGCGGTCCCGTGGGCCAGCGACTTCAGGACCACCTTGCGTTCCGAGAGGAGCGTGCCCCGGTCGAAGGTGACGCCCTCCAGGTCCAGCGACACGAGGGCGAAGGTCAGCCCCTGGGCGGTGACGCCGGCCGTCGAGATCCGGATGCGGGAGATCGTCCCCGAGGTCAGGAGCCGACCGAGGAACGGGAACGACTCGATGCGGGCGGATGTTGACCCCGCGGGCTGCACCGCCGCCACCACCCGGTCCCGGAGCTGGGCCTCGGCCGTACGGCGTACGGCGACGTCGGCCCCGACCAGCAGGCCGAGGATCACCGCGAGGAGGACGAGCTTGCGCAGGCCTAGCTCTCGAAGGTTGTCATGGCGAGGGCTCAGCTCTCGACGTTGTCATGGCGAGGGCTCAGCTCTCGACGTTGTCATGGCGAGAGCTCAGCTCTCGACGTTGTCATGGCGAGAGCTCAGCTCTCGACGACGTCGCCCAGGCGGTCGACCTGGACGCCGGCCTCGCCCAGCCAGGCCAGGGCCTTCTCGACCGCGGCAGGCTCCCCGGCCAGCTCGCAGACGATCCAGCCGACGGTGTCCTCGATGTTGGCCCGGCGGATGTTGGGGAGGACGTCGAACTCACGGACGAGACGCCCCATGAGGGGCTGCTTGATGAGGTGCTCGGGGAAGGTGAGCTTGACCCGGAGGTTGGTCACGGGCCGAAGCATATGGCCCGACAAACCGGCCGGGCGACCAGCCCCGTAGAAAGGAATATCCTGTCCTGCAGGAGACTTGATACGTACAGACTCAAGTTTGCTACTGTCCGACTGTTTTCTAGATCACCTCCCGGAGGAAGCGCATGCCCAAGGCCGTCGGTATCGACCTCGGTACCACCAACTCGGTCGTCTCCGTGCTGGAGGCGGGTGAGCCCACCGTCATCCCCAACGCCGAGGGAGGTCGCACCACTCCGTCGGTGGTCGGCTTCTCCAAGACCGGCGAGGTGCTGGTCGGGGAGGTGGCCAAGCGTCAGGCCATCACCAACCCCGACCGCACCATCCGCTCGGTCAAGCGCCACATGGGGACGAACTGGACCGTCACCATCGACAAGAAGAAGTACAAGAGCCAGGAGATCAGCGCCCGCATCCTGCAGAAGCTGAAGCGCGACGCCGAGGCCTACCTGGGCGACACCGTGACCGAAGCCGTGATCACCGTGCCGGCCTACTTCGACGACGCCCAGCGCCAGGCCACCAAGGAGGCGGGCGCCATCGCCGGCCTCGACGTGATGCGCATCATCAACGAGCCCACCGCGGCCGCCCTGGCCTACGGGCTGGACAAGGAGGGCGCCGAGCAGACCATCGTGGTCTTCGACCTCGGCGGCGGCACGTTCGACGTGTCCATCCTCGAGATCGGCGAGGGCGTCTTCGAGGTCAAGGCCACCAGCGGCAACACCCACCTGGGCGGCGACGACTGGGACCAGCGCGTCGTCGACTGGTTGGTCAAGTCGTTCAAGTCTGACCACGGCGTCGACCTGGGCAAGGACAAGATGGCCCTCCAGCGCATGCAGGAAGCGGCCGAGAAGGCCAAGATCGAGCTCTCGGCGGTGCAGGAGACCACGGTCAACCTGCCCTTCGTCACGGCCACCGACAGTGGCCCCCTCCACCTCGACTACAAGCTCACCCGGGCCAAGTTCCAGGAGCTCACCGCCGACCTGGTCGACTCCTGCAAGGGGCCCTTCCAGCAGGCCATCAAAGACGCCGGGCT
>JALYYN010000447.1 GCA_030946525.1 Actinomycetota bacterium
CCCTGTGGGGCCGGGCCAAGCTCGCGGAGGACAGCGTGGTGGACGACGCCGGCGGCTGGGGCGGGGTCTCCCTCGCCCACAACGTGGCCTCCCCGGCCGAGGTGGACGACGTGCTGGCCGCCGCCGCCGATGCGGGAGCGACGATCGGGCGGGCCGGCGCACCGACCGTGTGGGGCGGCTACTCGGGGATCTTCATCGACCCCGACGGCCACCCCTGGGAGGTCGCCCACAACCCGGCGTGGGTGCTCGACGACGACGGGACGACCAGGCTCCACTGATCGAAGGCGGGCGGCCGCAGGCCTGCCGTGCTCACGGGACCGGCGGGGGCCGGTTCACCCCCATGATCCCGTGGATCTCGGCTGCCGGTCGGGCCTTCCAGTACCGGCCGACGTTCGCCGCGGTGGTGAAGCATCGAGGATCCATCCGGTCGAGGTAGAGCGTGCCGGCCAGGTGGTCCGCCTCGTGCTGGGCGATCCGCGCCGGCCAGCCGTCGAGGCGGAGGGCGACCGGCGCACCGGCGCGGTCCAGGGCGCGCACGGTGACGGTCCGCCACCGGCGGACGAGGGCCGAGAAGCCGGACACACTGAGGCAGCCCTCGAAGAACTCCGTCGTCCCGTCACCGACCGGCTCGACCACCGGGTTGATCAGCACCGTGAACGGCAGCCGCTCCCTCCCGAGCTCGTCCAGCCGGGCCGTGCTCATCGTGGCGGTCCAGTCGCCGTCGTCCTCCATCACGACGACCTGCAGTCCCTCGCCCACCTGGGGAGCGGCCAGGCCCACGCCCGGCGCGGCGTACATCGTCTGGCGCATGGACGCCACGAGCTCCTGCACGAACGGCGTGCCGATCTCCTCGACGGCGAGCGGCCGGGCCGCCTGACGCAGGACGGGGTCGCCGACCTGCACGATGTCCAGGAGCATGCCCGCCAGTCTGGCGTCCCCCGGCCGACGAGGTGAGCGACGGCGGCGGAACGGTGAGGATCGCCGGTCAGGATCGGGCAAGCGGACGTTCACTCCCACGTCGCCTGCCGGGGGGGGACCCATCGGTACGCTTCGGCCACGGGCCCGGATCCGCCCGTCCGGCACGCCGGTGCCGCGGCCGCCCCCGTCCGTGACTACCGTTCTCCTGAAGGGAGCGCGAGGAGGATGCCATGGCGGTCCTCATAATCGGAGCAGCGGCGCTGGCGGCAGCGGTGATCTACGGGGCGACGACGCGGCCCTGCCAGAGCGGGTGGCACGGTCACCGGCACTGGCGGTTCCGGTCCCACCGGGGCTGGCACTGACGCGCCGCCGGTGAACGTCAGGCCCGGGCCGTGCTGGCTCCCGGGTGCATGTAGGGGTGCTGGTGGTGCTCCAGGTCGACGGCGAAATCGAACTGCTCGCCGCAGTCGCACACGATCGCGGAACCATCGAAGGTGGCCATGCGGTGCTCGGCCGGGGCCCCCCGCTTCGCCACCAGATCGTCGAGCTCCATGCCGGACGACGGTCGTCCCTTCCCGGGCGGTCTCATCGACATGTGTGTACCTTGCCCTTCCTCTGCTTGAAAGGTCGCCTTTGCCTGAAAAGGCGGATCGCCCGATGGGTTCGGGCGAGCTGTCCCAGGCTACCGCCCGGACCGGCGACGGAAGCTCGGGGCGGTCAGTACCCCAGCGCCGGGTCGACCACGCCGACGAGGGGATCGCCGGCGGCGTAGCGGGAGAGGTTCTCGGTGATCCGCCCGGCGAACAGCGGCTCGGCCATCTCCCAGGTGTTGGCGGTGTGCGGAGTGATCAGGCAGTTGTCGAGATCCCAGAGCGGATGGCCCGCCGGGAGGGGCTCCGGGTCGGTGACGTCCAGTGCCGCGCCACCGATCACGCCGTTCCGGAGCGCATGGACCAGGTCATCGGTGACGACGTGGGCGCCCCTCGCCACGTTCACGAGCCAGGCGTCGGCCTCCATCGACGCCAGTTCGGCGGCGCCGACCATGCCCCGTGTCTCCGGGGTGAGCGCCAGGGCCAGCACCACCAGCGCCGCGCCCCGCAGCGCCCCGTGGAGCCCCTCCGGGC
>JALYYN010000496.1 GCA_030946525.1 Actinomycetota bacterium
ACCTGTCCGCCGGCGGCGGGATCCTCAACGACTGCACCCTGCAGCTGCCGGCCCGGACCCGGATCACGACCGACCCGGCCCGGCAGCTGCCTACCGGCGCCGAACCGGTCGGGGGGACCGCATACGACTTCCGGACCAACCGCCCGATCGGGGACCTTCGCATCGACGACGCCTTCACCGACCTCGAACGCGACGACGACGGCCGCGCCTGGGTCAGGCTCGGCCGACCCAGCAACGACACCGTCGAGCTCTGGGTCGACTCCACCTACCCTCTGGTGGAAATCTTCACCGGTGACACATTGGCTCCCGATCGGGCCCGCCGAGGACTGGGCACCGAACCGATGACCTGCCCCCCGAACGCCTTCCAAAGCGGACAGCAGCTGCACCGGCTGCAACCGGGAGGTCAGCTGCAGACCGCCTGGGGAGTGCGCTTGTGCTGACCACCGTGGCCACCATGCTGACCGAAGGACCGCTGCAGCTGACAGGCATCGCGGTCCATCCATCATCACCCGTCCATGACGGGGGGCTGGACCAACATCAGACCGACGACGGCCTCATGCGGGAGGGTCGATCGGCTTCTTGGCACGCGGCAAGTCGGCAGGCGCTTCCTGGCTGTCCGGACAGACCACGTCCGAACGCAGCGGGTAGGCCCCACGGCGGACACACTGCAGTCGTAACGTGGACCACCACGTCCGAGGAACAATGAAAGCGGCCCGTCGGCGGGTATGTCGGCGAGAGAACTTCGTCACCGAAGGGGAGCAGCAATGAGCGCGAACGTGGACCGGATCGCCGACATTTGGGGAGAGCGGACCCCGCACGCGCGGGGGACGGTGTGGCCGGCGCGCGTGGACCTGCACCTGCAGCCGGGGGTGTCCGAGGCGGATGTCGATCGCTGGGTGGGTTCGGCGTGCGTGCTGTGCAGCAACGGCTGCGGCTGCGACATCGCGGTCAAGGACGGGCGCATGGTCGGCGTCCGAGGACGTGCGACGGATACCGTCAACCACGGCCGGATGGGCCCGAAGGGGCTGTACGGCTCGTGGGACTGGGCGACATCTAAGGACCGCCTGACCGAGCCGCTGATCCGCGTTGACGGTGAGCTGCGGCCCACCGACTGGGACACCGCCATGGGCCGCATCGTTGAGGTCAGCAAGCGGCTGCTGGCCGACAAGGGCCCGCTGTCCCACGGTTTCTACACCAGCGGGCAGCTTTTCATCGAGGAGTACTACACCCTGGCCGTCATCGGGAAAGCGGGCATTGGCACGCCGCATATGGACGGCAACACACGCCTCTGCACGGCCACCGCTGGCGAGGCCCTGAAGGAGAACTTCGGCAGCGACGGCCAGCCCGGCTCGTACACCGACATCGAGCACGCCGACGCCATCTTCTTGTTCGGTCACAACATGCCGGAGACCCAGACCGTGCTGTGGATGCGCATCCTTGACCGCACGCGCGCCGACGACCCCCCGAAGATCGTCTGCGTCGACCCGCGGCGGACCAAGGTAGCCGAGGAAGCCGAACGGACCGGCGGCGTCCATCTCGCGCCCAGCCCCGGCACGAACCTGGTCGTCATGAACGGGCTGACCCGGGAGCTGCTCGAGAACGGTTGGTACGACGAACCATGGGTACAGGCCCATACGGTGCAGTTCGATGCGCTGCGCGAGATCGTGGCGCCGTACACGCCTGAGGAGGTGGCCCGCATCAGCGGTGTGCCGCCGCAGGCTCTGCGTCGGGCCGCCGAGATTTTCGGCACCAGCGAGAACGTGCTGTCGACGGTGCTGCAGGGCTTCTACCAGTCGCATCAGGCCACGGCCTCGGCGTGCGCGGTCCACCATCTGCACCTGCTGCGCGGGATGATCGGACGGCCGGGCGCCGGGGTACTGCAGATGAACGGCCAGCCGACCGCCCAGAACACCCGGGAGTGCGGTGCGGACGGGGACATGCCGGGTTTCCGGAACTGGAGCAACCCAGCCCACATCGGCCAGCTCGCCCGGCTCTGGAACGTCGACCTCGACGTCATCCCGCACTGGGCGCCGCCGACGCACGCCATGCAGATCTTCCGGTATGCCGAACAGGGGTCGGTCGGTCTGCTCTGGATCTCGGCGACAAATCCCGCCGTGTCGATGCCCGACCTACCGCGGATCCGGAGCATCCTGGCCGGCGACCAGTGTTTCGTCGTCGTCCAGGACCTGTTCCTCACCGAGACCGCGCGGCTGGCGGACGTCGTCCTGCCGGCGGCGGGCTGGGGCGAGAAGACCGGTACGTTCACCAACGTGAACCGCACGGTGCACCTGTCCGACCAGGCCGTGCAGCCACCGGGCGGAGCGAAGAGCGACTTTGAGATTTTCTCTATGTACGCCCGGGCGATGGACTTTCGTGACCGGGACGGTGCCCCCCTGCCCCCGTGGGATCGTCCTGAGGAGGCCTTCGAGGCCTGGAAGGAATGCACTCGGGGACGGCCCTGCGACTACACCGGCCTGTCGTACGAGAAGCTGCGGGACGCCGGCACCGGGATCCCGTGGCCCTGCAACGAGGACAACCCGCATGGCACCGACCGGCTCTACCCAGACGGCCTGTTCCCCACCCAGGCCGACTACTGCGAGACCTACGGCAAGGACCTGCTGACCGGCGGCGCCGTCCCTGTGCAGGAGTACCGGGCGCTCAACCCGGACGGGCGCGCCATCTTCCGGCCGACGCCGTACGTGCCACCCGCGGAGGAGCCGGACGAGGAGTACCCCATGCGGTACACCACTGGCCGGACGGTCTACCACTTCCACACCCGGACGAAAACGGCGCGCAGCAGGTCCCTGCAGGATGCCGCGCCGTCGCCCTGGGTCGAGATCTCGCCACCAGATGCCCAGCGGCTGGGCATCGAGGAGGGTGACATCGTCCGCATCGAATCCCGCCGCGGCATGGTCGAGCTGCCCGCCCGGGTCGGCCGCGGGCGCGAGGGGGACCTGTTCGTGCCGTTCCACTACGGCTATTGGGACGTCGAATCCGCAACCGACGCCGGGCCCGGCTCCCACCCGCGGGCGGCCAACGAGCTCACGATTCCGGTGTGGGATCCGGCGTCGAAGCAGCCCGTCTTCAAGACGGCCGCCGCGCGGGTCACCCGGCTGCGAGCCGGTGACGGGCCTGCCCCCGCACCGACGACGACCGCGTCCGCTCCTGCCCGAGACGGCGCCGGGCGTCGATGGGCCCCACCCCCGACGTCCGGTGGCCCGGAAAGCACCACGCAGTCGCGAATCCTGCCGGACACGCCGGCCTACCTTGGCGACCCGTCCGTAGTGAGCGAACCTCCGCCCGAGGGAGGCCGCTGATGGCGCGACACCTACCGACCTACGTGGGAATGACCCACCGGGCCGAGCAGACGCTGTCGGACTCGTTGCGGCAGGTGGGCGAGGGCCACCCTGACGACGGCGAGGTTGGCGTCGTCGCCGAAGTCCTTGCTGCCTGCCACGACGAGCACGTGCGGCGGCTCGGCCCGATCGCCGAGCGGTACGGCGAGGAAGACGTCGACGAGCCGGAACGCCTGCACGCTGACGGCTTGAGTCAAACCCGGAAGGGACCGGTGGGGCTGCTGCGGGACCTTCAGGACCTCTACCTCCTCGCCTCTCTCGTCGAGACGTCGTGGATGGTGCTCGTTCAGGCGGCCCAGGGGGCTCGCGACAAGGAGTTGCAGGAGGTCGGCGAGCATGCCCTCACTGACGCGGGCCGGACGTTGCAGTGGCTCACCACCCAGATCAAGGTCTCGGCGCCGCAGGCCCTATTGGTGGGGACCTGACTCCGCCCGTCGGCATCAACCTAATTCGACGTCCACAAGGGGCAGAGCCCGGTGCGGTCCAAGCCGCACGCCCGGTTCGGGAGTCGGCCCGGGGGAAACGGAACAGACGACAACGCTGTCACCGCGCCCCGGGCCGACCTCACCTCGCCGGCGACGCCCTCGACCCGTGCCGACGACGAGTCCAGCAAGACTCCACGGCCATCGCGGCCAAGCTCATGACCCGCTCTATCGAGCCCGGCGGACCCTGCACACCGGCGCCGACCTGCTAACCAACGGACAGCGTGACCGGCTGACAGCCCTGTTCGCGGTCGACCCTCACCTGACTTGACAGGTTCCGCGCCATCACTCCAGTGCCGGCCCGTCGTTTCCCCCTGCTTGGGTGTGTCACAGCGACGTCGGCGATACGCCTCGACGGCGAGCCATTGCACATCCGCCACCACGATGAGCTGGTCACCGTGCGCGTCGGACAGCCGGTGGCGCCCGCTCATTCATCTCCGGCCCCGGTGCGCGAGCCTCCCCGTGCAACCTCTGGGGCGAGCGTCGGCCCGTCGTCGGCCGGGGGGGCCAACCGCCCCGCTACCGAGTACTAGGACTCTGCTGAATAACGCGTGTCGTGCTGGTTCCTGTTGTTGGGGTCGGGAGGATGTGTGTGTGCAGGGTCCTCCGCTTGATGAACGTGAGCTTTTGGATGCCGAGTCGGTCGCGGGTCATCTGGTCGATGAGGGCAGCGTGTTTGGGCTGCTGGCCAAGCACCGGCTGGTGTTGTTCCCCGAGGTGATGTTCGCGGATCTGTTCCCTTCTGGCAGGGGTCGACCGTCGGTGCCTGTCGACATCGCCGCGTCGGTGTTGGTTTTGCAGTCGCTGCACGGCCTGTCGGATCGGGAGGCGATGGCGGCGGTGCGCACGGACTTGCGGTGGAAGGTTGCGTGTGGCTTGCCCATTGGGCATGGCGGGTTCGATCCGTCGACGTTGACGTATTGGCGTCAGCGGCTGGCTGCGAGTTCTTCACCGCATCGGATCTTCGACGCGGTCAAGGTCGTCGTCGCCGAGACCGGGGTGTTGAGGGGCAAGCATCGGCGGGCGCTGGACTCGACCGCGCTTGATGATGCGGTCGCGACGCAGGACACCGTGACGCAGCTGGTCGCGGTGATCCGCAAGGTCCGCCGCGAGGTGCCCGGTGCCGATGTGGTCGTCGCGCAGGTCTGCTCGGCGCACAACTACGACGATCCCGGCAAGCCGCAGATCGCCTGGGATGACAGCGAGGCCCGGGCTGTGTTGGTCGATGCGCTGGTCCGCGATGCGCTGGCGCTGCTCGCCGTCGTTCGCGACTGGGATCTGGACGCCGCCGCCGCCGAGGCCGTTGCGTTGCTGGCCCTGATCGCCGGTCAGGACGTCGAACCGGCCTCGGGCTCGGACGGCACTGACGGCCGCTGGCAGATCGCCCGCAAGGTCGCACCCGATCGGGTCATCAGCATCGTGGATCCCGACGCCCGGCACATCCACAAGACCGTGCACCGCCGCCAGGACGGGTTCAAGGCGCACCTTGCGGTCGAGCCCGAGACCGGGATCACGACCGCGTGTGAGCTCACCAAGGGTGCTGGTCCGCAGGCCCCTGATGGTGCGACCGGGATCCGGCTGATGGACGCCGACGACACGCTACCGGCCCCCCAGGATCTCGCCGACGGTGATGTCGTGGACGTGCTGGGCGACAGCGCCTACGCCACCGGCGAGGCCTTGGACACGATCACCAAGGCCGGTCGGCGTCCGCTGGTCAAGCCCGGCCCGCTCAAGCCGGCCGTCGACGGTGGGTTCACCCTCGACGACTTCACCGTCGATGAGACGGCAGGAACGGTGACCTGCCCGAACGGTCTGACGCGCCGCATTACCCCAAGCCGGAGCGTCGCGTTCGGAGCCGGCTGCCGAGGATGTCCGCTGCGGGCGCAGTGCACGAAGGCCAAGGACGGCCGCAACCTGATCCTGCACAAGCATCACGGCCTGCTCCGCGACCACCGCAAGCGCGCGAAAGACCCCGCGTGGCAGGCGGCCTACCGCCAACACCGACCGATGGTCGAACGATCTATCGCCTGGCTCGTCGGAAACAGGAACCGCAAGGTCCGCTACCGCGGCGTCCGCAAGAACAACGCCTGGCTCCACAACCGCAGCGCCGCCCTGAACCTTCGCCGGCTGCTCAACCTCGGCCTGACCCGACACGACGGAGCCTGGACGGTGGGCTGAGAGG
>JALYYN010000528.1 GCA_030946525.1 Actinomycetota bacterium
TGCAGCCCTTCCACGGGTTGGTGTTTTCCCGCAACACGGGTCGGTAGCTGCCCCGGATGCAGAGGCGGCGACCGACGCTCAGTATTGGTCTCATGTCCGCCCGGCCGGCCCGGCCTCATAAACCCCATCCGGCAAAGGCCGGCGGCGGCCAGATCCAATTGCGGGCCGGTGTGGCCTCCCGGGCCGACCCGACCAGGGCCACGTCGACCGCCCGGACGACTTCGTGATGACGGCCCTCATCACTGTCCGGTCCTCCTGGCCCGCCCCCCGTGGCGCCGCCCGCCACATCATCCAGGCATAGAGGAGTCAGCATGCAAGCACTCGTGTACCACGGTCCCGGCCGCAAGGCGTGGGAGGAGGTCCCCGAGCCCGTCCTGCTCGACGACACCGACGCCGTCGTCCGGGTCGACGCCACCACCATCTGCGGATCGGACCTCCACATCCTCAAGGGCGACGTCCCCGAGGTGACCGACGGACGCATCCTCGGCCACGAGGCGGTCGGCACGGTCGAGAGCGTCGGGTCGTCGGTGAGGAACGTCCGGGCCGGCGACCGGGTGCTGGTCTCGTGCATCAGTGCCTGCGGCAGGTGCCGCTTCTGCCGGGAGTCGCGCTACGGCCAGTGCATCGGCGGCGGCGGCTGGATCCTCGGCCACCTCATCGACGGGACCCAGGCCGAGTACGTCCGGGTGCCCTTCGCCGACACGTCGACCTATCCGGTCCCCGCCGGCGTGGTCGACGAGGACATCCTGATGATGTCGGACATCCTGCCCACCGGCTACGAGGTCGGCGTGCTCAACGGCCGGGTCCGGCCCGGCGACGTGGTCGCCGTGGTCGGCGCCGGCCCCATCGGCCTGTCGGCCATCATGGGCGCGGCCCTGTTCAGCCCCAGCCACATCGTGGCCGTGGACCTGGCCGACAGCCGCCTCGACGCGGCCAAGCAGTTCGGGGCCGACGTGATCGTCAACAACGGCCGCGAGGATCCCCTCGAGGTGATCCGGTCCTTGACCGGCGGCCTCGGGGCCGACGTGGCCATCGAAGCCGTGGGTGTGCCCGCCACCTTCGAGCTGGCGACCACCCTCGTGCGCCCCTGCGGGCGGGTGGCCAACATCGGCGTGCACGGGCACCCGGCCACCCTGCACCTCGAGCAGCTGTGGTCCCGGGACGTCACCATCACCACCGGGCTGGTCGACACGTACTCCACGCCGACACTGCTGCGCCTCCTCGGCCATCAGTTGCACGCCGGCCGGTTCGTCACCCATCACTTCTCCATGCAGGACTTCGAGGTCGCCTACGACACCTTCGCCCGGGCGGCGGACACGGGCGCCCTCAAGGTCGTTCTCACGCCATGACCAGGGCCACGGACACGGCGATGAGAGGGAGGGCGACATGAACTGGGATGGATCGACGGCATGGTGGATCTTCATGCCGCTCGTCATGCTCGCCGCTTGGGCTCTGGTGATCTGGGCCGCAGTCACGCTCTTGCAGCGTCGCCCTGGCGGCCCCCGGCCCGGTCGAGACGACTTGCCCGGGCCCGAGGCCGTCCTCGCCGATCGCTTCGCCCGGGGCGAGATCGACGACCGCGAGTACCACCAACGCCTCGACACACTGCGAGGCCATCAGGAAAGAAGTCCCCGATGACGATCTCCACCAGCCACGCGCCCGACGCCGAGGCCCCGTCCCCCGCTCCGCCCCCGTGGCGGAACCGCGTCGTGGCGCTGGCGGTGGTCGGCGTGGTCGTCGTGGGCATCGCCGCCTTCGCCGTCAACCGCGATACGACCGGCGACACTGGCGGGACCCAGGCCCTGGGCGTGCGACGGATCGCCGCTACTCGGACCGCGTGCGAACAGTGGCTGGCCGGCACCGGCCCTGCGACCGACGCCACGCCCGCCTCGGGTTGGTGTGCCGACATGACGGGCTGGATGTCCGACCAGATGGTCGCCGGCCCCATGATGGGCACGACGATGTGGAACAGCACCCAATCGATGGGTGACGCCTGTCACCAATGGGCGGCCACGGTCGCGGGCGCTGCCGCGTCCGCGACCACCGGGCGGTGCGACCAGATGGTGGCCTGGATGTCCCAGCACATCGGACGGTGGAACGGCGCCCAGGACTGGGACAGCCACATGGGCGACTGGGGCGCCGGGATGATGACCCGATGATGGCGAGGGAAGCTTGCTCACAGGCACGAGGGACGATCGCTGCCGCCCTGGTGGAGCGATGACACGCACCGGGAGGATCGTCGTCGGCATCGATGGCTCGGAGAGCTCCGGCCGGGCGCTGGCTCTGGCGCTGGACGAGGGACGCCTGCGGGAATGGGACGTCGATCTTGTCCACGCCTGGTTCTTCCCGGCCATGACCTTCTCGCCGTACGCACCGACGCCCATCGTCACCGAGGCTGAGCTCGAGGCGGTGGGCGAGGAGGTCATCACCCGGGCCCTGGCCGCCGCCGACACCGCAGGCGTCCGCGTCACCCGGCATCTCGTCATGGGCGGATCGGCGCCCGCGCTACTGGAGGCGGCTGCTTCTGCCGACCTCCTCGTCGTGGGAACCCGGGGCCACGGCGGCTTCGCCGGGCTGTTGCTTGGCAGCACCAGCCAGCACTGTGCTCACCATCCCCCCTGCCCGGTGGTCATCGTGCCCTGACTCGACGAGTCGTCGTTGTCGTCGCGGTGGCTCCGGCCGCAGCGATGGATCTGCTGTTCGCGTTCGAACGGGGCGACGATCACTGCCCGGTCGTCACGGACCCGTCCCGGAGCCGCCCAGGACCGACGTCACCAGCACGGCGATCTCCAAATCGTCGCGGGCGGCGACGACCACGACGACCGCCCCGGGAGCGCCGGCCGCCGAGACGACCCGGTCTCTGCAGGAGCGCCCGTTGGCGTCGTGGTCGACGACCAGTCCGAGGAACCCGAGCCCGCGACAGGCGTCATGAGGCAGCCGGGCCGAGTGCTGCCGGCGCCACCGGTGAAGACCACAACCGCCGAGGTCGCCCATGCTCGCCGCCATGGCCGCCAGCCCGGCCCGGAGCCGGTGCAGGTACGCCGCAGAGGCCGGGCCGTCACGAGCCGCAGCTCCGAGAGCGACCGCCCCAGGACCTCCGCGGTCCGCCGACTGGCGTAGGCGTGGCTGAGGCCGTGGAACCCGTGGCGCCCCAGGCCCCCCACCGGGTGTTTCCACTCGTGCGGCAGGGCGTAGGTCGCAGCGCATGGCGGCGTGGAACGCGGTGTCGAAGCAGGCCACCTGTGGGGCCCCGGGTCGCACCCGTCGTATCAGCCGTACCGCTTCGATCGCCGGCGGGTTGTGGAGGTGCGCGAAGATCGCGGGGCGGGTTCAACGTGATGCCGGCGAACCTGATCGGTGAGGTCGGAGTGGTCGGAGCGGTCCATGCCGCCCATGTTCCGCATCATGACGTACATCATGAGAGGACAGGCGACGACCACCAACAGCAGAGGAAGTGATCCGGACGAGAAGCCCACGACGCGCAGGATCACGAACACGGCGACGGCGGTGAGGGCCAACTGGAGGAAACGGCGGGTCTTCATGTGGTGCTCCTTCGGTTCTTGGTCAGGACTGGCTGCTTGAGCCGAGCCTGCGGGCGACTACGGATGGCTGCGCCATCTTCTGGACTGGCGCCGACCGGTTGACGGGCATGAGCCATGGTGAGTCGGCACGCCTGCATCGGCCCGTTGAAGTGGGCGTAGATGAGCAGGCTCAGGACGGCGGCGAAGAAGCACCACACCGACACGAAGGTCTGGACCGACACCTGGTAGGCGGCGATGGCCAGTACGAATGCCAGCGCCCCGAAGGCGTTGATGCAGCGGTGGCTGGAGAACATGCCCGTGGCGCAGGTGGCCAGGAGGTAGACCGCCAGCACGCCCAGGATGTAGAAGTGCGGCGATTCGTAGAAGATGCTCCGGCCGAGGACGTGGGCCGTTACCGGGAACCGGATGAGAAGAACCAGGAGGTAGAGCCCGACGCCCAGTCCGAGCACCTGGAAGACACCGATGGCTTTCCGCCGCCGCCGGCTGGTTTCCACCAGGAGGATCGCGAAGGGAATGAAGATCGGCCACAGCACGTGCGAGAACATCGAGAAGACGTAGGTGGCCCAGGTCTGCAGCAGCGGAAGGTGGTGGCGAAGACTCAGCCACAGCGCGCCCTCGGTGATCTGTTGGACCCCGAAAAGGAGCGGGACGAGCGCGATCGGCAGCTCGGTCCAGCCCCGCGACTTGTGCACCGTCACCCCGCCCACTGCAGTGAGAGCGGCCCCGGCGGTGAAGCTGGCGGTGGCGGAGAAGCACATGTCTCAGTGCGTTCCGGGGGGCAGGCAGTCGAGCGCGCTGCGGACCGTCACCGGCCAGCGCGGTAGGCGGCGCTTGCCTGATCCGGCGGGAAGGTCATGGCCGCAGCCCCCGAGGCCGAGCATCAGCTTCTCGAACCGACCGCCGCAGCGAGTCGAGGACGACGAGGTAGCTGCCGAGGGCGACAAGGAACACCGCGTACCAGGTCCAGTTGCGCCCGGGGATGTAGTGGCTCGACACGTGGCCCAGGAATACGTCCATCCAGCGCCCGTGGGCCACTCCCTCCACGAAGGCGAGGTCGGGTGCCATGGCCACCAGGTGGCCGAGGAGCAGCCACACGAACGGCAGCCGGACCGGCCGACGGGTCGCCGTGGCCACCACCGCCATGGCCACCAGCACGAACGCGGTGCCCACGAAGAAGTGGGTGAACCAGTGGAAGCGGCCGTCCTCGCCCTGGTAGGACGCGTACAGGGCGAGCTCGACAACGCTCGCGGCGACGAACCAGCCATACCTTCTCAGGTTGACCGCAGGACGCGTCGGGATCATCCGGCGTCGGCCAGCATCGTGGCCACCTCGTCCAGGCCGCCCGCCCCACGCGGGTCCAGTGTGCGGTAGCGGATGCGGCCGGAACTGTCGATCAGGGCGTAGCCGACCGGCGGCCCGCCGTCGACGGGCGTGGGCATGCCGAACCCCCGGGCGATGCCGCCGCTGTCGACGACGACCGCAGCCTGACCCGGGCAGTCCGCCGGCGACGACACGATCACCGCCAGCGACGCATCCTTCCCCAGGCCGCTCGCCGGCAACGCCCGGCACAGCGGGCCGGCCTGTGCCGGGCGGACGAAGAAGACGACCGCCCGTCGGCCGGGGCTGGGTACGCCCGGGGCGACAGTGGGGGCGATGACGCCCCCACTGTCCAGGAACCCGGGCCGCTGGCGGGCGGGATCGGGGTCGTCGAGAGGGCCGCGGGTCGACGCCACCGCCAGGAGGAGTCCCAAACCCACCGCTGCGGCGACCCACACGCTCACCAACGCCCGCCGGGTCGGCCAGCGTGCGGCGCGGCGACCCGCACCGTCGGCGGCGGCATGCGGCTCCCGTGCGTCCACGACACCCCTTCCCGGCTTGGTCACGGTCATGCCACAGGGACCGGGGATCGCGGTTCGGTCGCCGCGGTCGTCGCCGGCCCGGAAGCCGGGACAGGATCGGGGGCCGGGAGGCGGAGCCGCTTGAGGAGCAGGGCATTGACCGCGACGAGGAAGCTGGAGCCCGACATTGACAGGGCGGCGATCTCCGGGCGAAGGACGAGGCCGAACGCGGGCTCGAAGACGCCGGCGGCGATGGGCAGGGCGATCAGGTTGTAGCCGATGGCCCAACCCAGGTTCTGGCGCTCCTTGCGGCGCGTGCCCCGGCCGATGCGCAGGGCGATGGCCACGTCGAGGGGGTCGGAGCGCATCAGCACGACGTCGGCGGTCTCGATGGCGACGTCGGTGCCGGCGCCGATGGCGATGCCGAGATCGGCCTGGGCCAGGGCCGGGGCGTCGTTGACGCCGTCGCCGACCATGGCGACCCTGGCGCCGCCGGCCTGCAGCTCGGCGACCTTGGCCGCCTTGTCGCCGGGGAGCACCTCGGCGATCACGGTGTCGATGCCGAGCTGGGCACCGATGCGCCGGGC
This sequence comes from Actinomycetota bacterium, assembly GCA_030946525.1. GTDB lineage: Bacteria > Actinomycetota > Acidimicrobiia > Acidimicrobiales > AC-14 > CADCTB01. The sequence continues at coordinate 5,968 of JALYYN010000528.1, forward strand.
CGTCGCCTCGTTGTCGCCCGTCAGCATGACGACCTTCACGCCGAGCTCGTGCATGGCGCTGACGGCGGCGGCGGCAGTTGGGCGGGCGGCGTCGGCGATGCCGATGACGGCGGCGGCCCGGCCGTCGATCGCCACGGCCACTGCGGTCCGCCCGCCGCTGGCCAGTTCGTCGCGCCGGCCCGCAAGACCAGCGAGGTCGACGCCGTCGCGCTCCATGAGGCGCCGGTTGCCGACCGCGACGCGGTGGCCGTCGACAGTCGCCACCGCACCGTGGCCGGGCACGTTCTCGAAGCCGGTCGCCGCCACCCGCGCCGCGCCCTTGTCCTCGGCGTGGCGAACCACGGCTGCCGCGAGCGGGTGCTCGGACTCGCGCTCGACGGCGGCCACCAGGCGGAGCACCTCGATCTCGTCGATCCCCTCGACGAACACGTCGGTGACCTCGGGCTCGCCCTTGGTCAGCGTGCCCGTCTTGTCCATGACCACGGTGTCGATGCGTGCTCCGGTCTCGATGGCGGTGGCGTGCTTGAACAGCACGCCACGCTGGGCGCCGAGCCCGGTGCCGACCATGATGGCCGTCGGGGTGGCCAGGCCCAGGGCGTCGGGGCAGGTCACGACGACGACAGTGATGGCGAACAGCATCGCCTCCGAAACAGATCGCCCACCGACCAAGGTCCACACGACGAAGGTCAGGCTGCCGCCGACGAGGGCGACGAGCACGAGCCAGAACGCGGCCCGGTCGGCCAGGCGCTGGCCGGGCGCCTTGGAGTTCTGGGCCCCCTGCACGAGCTTGACGATCTGGGCCAGGGCGCTGTCGGAGCCGACCTTGGTGGCCCGGGCCCGCAGCGTGCCGTTGGCGTTGATCGTGGCCCCGACGACGCCGTCTCCGGGCGACTTGTGGACCGGGAGGCTCTCCCCGGTGACCATGGACTCGTCGACGTCGCTCTCGCCGTCCTCCACCACCGCGTCGACGGGCACCTTGGCGCCGGGTCGAACCAGCACCAGGTCTCCGACGGCCACCTCGGAGGTGGGAACCTCGACCGGCTCACCATCGCGGATCACGAACGCCGTCGGTGGGGCGAGGTCGAGGAGCTTGCGGATGGCGTCGGTGGCGCCACCCCGGGCCCGCATCTCGAACCAGTGCCCGAGCAGGACGAAGGCGGTCAGCACGGCGACCGCCTCGTAGAACACGTCGCCGCCACCGGTGAGGGTCACGGTCACCGAGTACAACCAGCCGGAGCCGACGGCCACGGCGACGAGCACCATCATGTCGAGGGTGCGGGCCCGTAGGGCCCGGAAGGCCCCGTCGAAGAAGATCCACGCCGACCAACCGACGACCGGAAGGGACAGAAGCAGCTGGAACACGTCGTCGCGCAGGCCGAAGGGGGCGGCGACGTTGAAACCGAGGACGTCGCGCCCGGTCCGGGACCACAGCAGGATCGGCAGGGAGAACACCGCGGCCAGGAGGAAGCGCCGGCGCATGGCGGTGACCATGGACGCCATCGACATCCCGGCGTGGCTGCCGCCGTGGCCCATGGCCTCGTGGGGGGACTGCGCCGGCGCCTCGTCGTGCCCGGCGTGGGCATCAGGGGCGGGGCCGGTGCCGGCTGCCGGGGTATCGTCGAGGACCCGGCCCGGGGGAGTCGGCCCCATCAGGGGGTCGCAGATGTGTGCGGGCACCGACTGGCCGTCGCAGTGGTAGCCACAGTCGCGCACCCAGTTGCGCAGGTCGACCACTGCGATCCGCGTCGGGTCGTAGGTGACGGTGGCGGTCTGGGCGACGGGATTGGCGTCGACGGCCAGCACGCCGGGGCGCCGGCCGAGCACGGCTTCGACGGCCTTCTCGCTGCCCCAGTGGAGGCCGCCCACCTCGATCACCGCGGTTGCCGACCCGCGGCGGTGACCCTCGTGCTCGTGCGCCATCGTGCATCTCCTCGGCGGCGACAGGCATGAGCAGCCGACCTGAGGCGACGGTACGCCCCGGGTGGGCCGGGCGTCATCCGTAGTCGGGCGCACTTCGCGGTGGCCGCCCTGCGGGTTTCCCGAAGCCGCCGGGTAACTACAGTCTGCCCCGGATGGAGCTGATCGGGCCGGACGGCGACATGGCACGGCTCCCGTTCCCCGATCGCCTACGGGTGCTGCTCTCGGCCGCCGTCGAGCTCACCGCGCCCCAGGAGCTCGAGGAGGTGCTGCAGCGGATCGTGCAGGGCGCAGCCACGGTGGCGGGGGCCCGCTACGCCGCCCTGGGCGTCTACGGCGACGACGGCCGCATCACCGCCTTCGTCCACGACGGCTTCGACCGGGGGACGGTCACCGACATCGGACACCTCCCGGAGGGATTCGGCCTGCTGGGCCAGGTCATCGTGGCGGACGGCCCGGTCCGCCTCGAACGCATCGACGCCGACCCACGCTCGTGCGGCTTCCCACCCGGTCATCCCCCGATGCGCAGCTTCTTGGGTGTGCCGGTGGTCCGTGGCGGCCGGCGGTACGGCAACCTGTACCTCACCGAGCGTCGCGACGGCGCCGGCTTCGACGACGACGACGAGGCGATGGTGACGGCGCTGGCCGCCTTCGCGGCGGCAGCCGTCGAGTCAGCCGAGCTGGTGGATACGCAGCGAGCCGGGGTCGAGGCCAGGGTCGAGAGGTCCGCGGCCGAGGAGCGCGTCAGGGTCGAGCGACTGGCGGCCGAGGAGCGCAACCGGGTCCAGCGCGAGCTCCTGGGCCGGACCATCGCCGCCCAGGAAGCCGAGCGCAAGCGGTTGTCACGCGACCTCCACGACGACATCGGCCAGGCCCTCACCTCGGTCCTGTTGGGTATGCGCCTGGTCGAGCGCGCCCTGGGCGAACCCGACGCCGACCTCGACGACGCCCGCCGCCGCAGCGCCGAGTTGCGCGAGCTGGTGGTCGACGCCCTGCGGCGGGCCCGCCGGCTGGCCTTCGACCTGCGCCCGACCGTGCTCGACGACATCGGGCTGGCGCCCGCCCTCGACCGCCTGGCCGCCGAGGTTACGGAGCGCACCGGCCTGGTGATCGAGGTCGAGATCGGGCTGCCTTCCGACGAGCGACTCGGCCCCGAGACCGAGACCGTGGTCTACCGGGTGGTGCAGGAGGCGCTCACCAACGTGTCCCGCCACGCGGCGGCCACCCAGGTCAGCGTGACCGTCGTCGAGCTCGGCGATCGGGTCCGGGTGCTGGTCGAGGACGACGGCGCCGGGTTCGACATGACCGCGCCGGCGCCCCGCGGCCACCTCGGCCTCGACGGCATGGACGAGCGTGCCCGCCTCGTCGAGGGCGTCCTGCATGTGAGCTCCGCGCCCGGCGAGGGCACCACCGTGATGCTCGAAGTGCCCCGTGGCTGAGGTGGTCCGAGTCGCCCTGTGCGACGACCACGCCGTGGTGCGACGAGGGCTGCAGCTCATCCTGGAAGCGGAACCCGACCTGGTCGTCGTCGGCGTGGCCGGGGGGGTGGCCGAGGCCGTCGTCCTGGCCGAAGCCACGAAGCCGGACGTGTTCGTGATGGACCTCGGCCTGCCCGACGGCAGTGGGATCGATGCCATCGCCGAGCTCCGCCGGGTCAGCCCGGCCACGCAGGTGCTCATTCTCACCGTCCACGACGATGTCGCCTACCTCCGTAGCGCCTTCGCCGCCGGTGCCGCCGGCTATGTGGTCAAGGAGGCGGCGGACACCGAGCTGGTCGACGCTGTCCGCCAGGTCGCCGCCGGCCGCCGCTACGTGCACCCCACCCTCGGCGCGGCACTGCTGGCGCCGACCGAGCCGGATAGCGCCATACCAGGCGCGCCGGCCGCCCTCCTGTCGGGCCCGGGCGGCGAGCTGTCCGAGCGCGAGGTCGAGGTCATGCGTTTCATGGCCATGGGTCTGACCAGCGCCGAGATCGCCGAAAGGCTCTACGTCTCGGTACGCACCATCGAGACCCACCGCGCCCACATCCATCAGAAGCTCGATGTGCGCAACCGGGCCCAGCTGGTTCGCCGGGCCCGTGAGGCCGGACTGCTGGACGGCCAACCCGACGCCTGAC
>JALYYN010000544.1 GCA_030946525.1 Actinomycetota bacterium
CGTCGGATCGGCGAGAGCGGCGAAGACCCGGGACAACCGGTCGTCGGTCACGACCTCCTCCTTGCCCAACTAGCTGGTTGAATACAACCTACGCCGATCCTGCCCACGTTGTCAACCGCTTGGTTGATGAAGGGGGACGGAACCGCGTTGTCGGTCGCCGAGTCCGGTGGCTCTGGGCTCAGGTCCGGATGCGGTAGCGGAGGTACACCACACCGTTGCCGACTCGGCGATCGTCCAGCAGTTCCAGGCCGACGCGAGTGTCGCGGGGCAGTGCGGGTTTGCCTCCGCCGAGGATCACGGGACGGATGAACAGGTGGCACTCGTCAACCACCCCGGCCTTGAGGGCGTGCGCGGCGAGGTGCGCGCCCCCCACCATGAGATCACGGGTGGCAGTTGCCTTCATCTCGCGCACCGAAGCGGGGTCGAAGCTGCGCTCGAGCCGGGTCTTGGCGGTCGACACGGCGTCCAAGGTCGTGGAGTAGACGACCTTGTCCGCGGCCTGCCAGACGTCGGCGAAGTCGGCCGTGAACTCCGACAGGGCGGCCAGGGCGGGGTCGGTCTCCCAAGGGGCCATCGTGTCGTACAGGCGCCGGCCGTAGAGATGGGTGCCGAAGGGCCGCACAAGGTCGGTGATGAACGCCAACACCTCGTCGTCGGGCGCGGTCCAGTCGAAGCTGCCGTCTTCGTCCTCGATGTAGCCGTCGAGGGACACGTTCGACACGTAGATCAGCTTGGCCATGCTGCGCCACCTCGACGATCGACCGCGACGGCGTAGACACGAACGAGCGTGTTCACGGCGTTCTCATCGGGCACGACCGCACGGTAGACCCGGGGTCGAGGTGGCCGCCCGACCAGGCGGAAATTCGAGGGTCGACCTCTCGCACGGCTACATGATCCAGCCACTTCGTCGACAACGTAGGCCCGAAGGATCGATGCGCCGTGCATGTCCTCGTACATGCTTCCCACTAGCATTTCATCCTATCGAAAAGTGGCTCTGACCTGGGCTTTGTCTGTCCGTTGGTACCCGCAAGTACCCCCTACCTACCACTGTCATGTGCACCAGACGTGCACCAGTGCCGGCGCCCGGCTGCGGCACGCGTGTCAGATCGCCGGGAGCATTCAGGACGTCGGCGGGCCCCGCACGGCGAGACCCGGGACGTTCGCAAACACGGCGTCACCGGAAACCAGCTCGACGCCGAGTGTCATGGCGGTAGCCGCAATCCACCTGTCCGCCTCGTGGATCTTCTGGCCGAGCGCCTGGCCAGCGGCCAAGCAGGTGGCCCGAAGCTCGGCGCACGTACGCATCAGGTCGTCATCGGGCTGGACGACCACCAGCTGAGCGAGGACACGTTCCAGGCTGCGACGTCGGATCTCGCCCCATCCCGCCTTGATGGCGCCAAAGCGCATCTCCGTGACGGTCACGAAGGACACGACGACCGTGCGACCGTCGATGACGGACCGATATCGGGTGGCAGTGCCGGGATCACGACCGGCGTTGACGAGAGCGGACACGACCCATGGTGTCGACCACCACGGACGCGGGTGGCGTCACCGATCAGCGAGCGCCTGCTCGAAGGCGTCCCACTCCTCGTCGGTGAGGCCCTCGATCACCATGTCGTCAGCGCTCGGAAGGGGGCCGCGCACGCTCCAGCGCCTCATCCGGCCCGACCACCGTGAGGTGGCTGGACTCGTGTGGGTTCTCGGCGACGGACACCCTCCGAGCGTACGCCTCCGCCAGCGGTCGGCGCAGCCGGCTTGACCGGCAAGTTCGCCAGGTCACCGCGAAGTAGCGAACGGTGTTGCCGATACTGCTTGGGCCAGGCCTGTGCCTGACCGGGCAAATCGGCACGTCCCGCCCGCCGCTCACGGCCCCGACTCGCCCACCCGTCGAGCCCGATGTCGGTCCTCGGCGAGGACGCTGAGCATTCGGCCCGTTTCGTCGGGATCGAGGTCGTCGAGCGGGACCAGCACTGTCGCCCATGGGACAAGGGCAGTAGCCCGGATGGTTCTCCTCCGGGCAGAGAGCGCCGCCGATGGCTTCTCTCGTTTCCGCGTAGAATATTGAGAATCGCTCGTCTTCCTTTCTGAACATCCCTCCAACCGTGATTCGGAAAGGGTGGAACCTAAGTGAACCAACAGACAGACTACTTGCC